>JBNMOP010000058.1:0-17056 GCA_051275005.1 Gammaproteobacteria bacterium
ATTTTCATAGCCTCTTTCGTTAATAAGTCCATTACAATAAAGATATAAATCATGAAAAGTAGTAGTTTGTTTAGCGTAACTTTTCATTTCATCATGAAGCCAAAGTTCTGTAGAAATACCACCCGCCATTTCGGTTGAGCCTGGCTCATCGGTTACTACACCATTTTCAATTATTATTGATCTGGCGCAATCTCCCCAACAACCATTTATTTCTGGACTTAAATCTACAGTTACGAGATTGAAATCACCAACTGCTTCATCTGAGGGCACATAATGCCTTCCTGATGCTGAAATACAGCTACGTGAACCCAATAATACGAGTGCATAAACTCCATAGTACCAAGTTGACTCAATCCCTTCTTCAAAAAGTAAATTTGTAGCCAATAGAACGATAGCTTTTTCAGTAAGATGTGGTTGAATGTATTGGGGTAGCTTTCCTAATACTTTTTTGGCTGAAGCTTGAGCTTTTTTGTGATTTTCAAAATCATAAATTTATGATTAGCAAATGGAGAGCTCTAACGTTTGAGCTGAGTAGCACGTTTTTTGTGCGACTCTAGAGATTTATTAGAGGGTGTTTTTGTACGCATCTTTTCGTTGTCCCACCTTAACTACAACGACAATTAATTCTTTATCTTTAATTCCGTAAATAATCCGATAATTACCTTGACGAATACGATACTTATTTTGACCAGATAATTTCTTTGATCCTGGAGGTCGTGGTTCAATGGTCAAATCACCGATACGTCGAATTATTCGTTGTCGCTCTTTTTTCTGGGGTATTGCTTCAATTTCTTTTACCGCAGAGCGCTTGATTGAGACCTTATATTTTTCCACGATGCTTAAGATCTTTTACGACATCTTCATAAGAATAACTTGGCTCATTCACTCTATTTTCGAATGCAGCAAGATCCTCAGCGTCTTCAGTAAGACTAATTTGTACAGCCTCGTTAACTAAATCCGACACGGACCTTTCAGTCTCAGCAGCTTTGACTCGAAGCGCGCGATGTAGCACAGGATCGAAATAAACTGTTGCTCGTTTAGGATTATTGTTCATAGAGCAATATATAACAATATATCGCTATAACGTCAAGACGTTAATTTACGTCTCCTTAACGTTTTGCTAATCGGCGCGCGCTATTTGCGCGTCCGGTGGAGCGATGCGGAACGTACTTGAGCAATTTGTTAGATTGCTTATCCACCGATTAGACTCGATATTTTTGAGAAAATTGAATCACTTTTGGTTTTCGGAAACACACTAAACTGCGAAACAATTTCTTGATTAGTTACTTCCGTGTTCGTTTTCAGATCATTTAGCAGAATTTGAGCTAAGCGCGGCCAATCATCTTTTTCAAGAGGTTCATAGAAATACCAACCATGTATGGCTGAGTCAGACCAACCAGACCAAAATTCTAGAGTTAAGAAAAGCAGCGAATTAGCGACTATCTCATCCCTTGGAATTAGCAAATCAAATTCTTCTAGGTCATCCTCGATGGAAAATACATCATCATTTCCATGAGCAATTAGCGCTTTCTCAATGGACAGGATAGCTAGATTTCTTGCTTCTTCGTACTTACTCATGTGTTCCGCTGTAATCTAACTAGTTACTAGGAGGAATTTGGTGAAATAGTATTATATATGTGTCTTTGAATTAAATTTTAAATTCTCCTTTTGAATCAATAGCTTATTTAAACATAGCCAATTATTTACTTAATATCCAGTGTTCCTCATTTGCTTATTTCAATATCAGTTTTTTGATTGTCCCCTTAGTAAATATCAATGAATAATTATTGTAATAATATCTATATATAACAGTTGGTTAAGGTATATCGATTTAATTATATATAGGTAACCTTAAATATTAAAACCTTAGTTGGCGTTATTTTTCTGACCGGGTTAAAAATTTATCGAGGCTGTCTGCGAATGCCTTGCGGTCGTTCTGGTTAAGAGGGGGTGGGCCACCGGTATGAATCCCGCTAGCGCGTAGGGTGTCCATAAAATCTCGTACGTTAAGGCGTGCCTTAATGGTATCGATTGAATAGAGTTCTCCACGGGGGTTGAGGGCATGTCCACCTTTTTCTATAGCTTCTGCGGCCAGTGGAATATCTCCGGTTATAACAAGATCGCCAGCAACGAGTCGTTTAACGATTTCATTATCTGCCACATCAAATCCTGCTACGACTCGTAGAGAGGAAATATTCTTTGAAGGTGGGGTTTTGATGGGTTGATTGGCAACCAGTATTAGATCAATTCCAGTTCGGTCCGCTGCCCTGAATAATATTTCCTTAATGACGACAGGACATGCGTCGGCATCAACCCATATTTTCATATTCCTATTAAGAATATAGAATTATTCAGACGCAGTGCCACCCACCGTCAGATCATCTATTCTTATTGTAGGTTGACCTACTCCTACAGGGACAGACTGACCGTCCTTGCCACAGGTGCCAATGCCGGTATCCAGTTCCAGGTTATTTCCCACCATGGAAACACGGGTTAAGACATCTGGGCCGTTACCAATCAAGGTTGCACCTTTAATGGGTGCTGTAATCTTGCCGTTTTCTATTAGCCAGGCCTGGCTTGCACTGAAAACAAATGTGCCATTGGTGATATCTACCTGTCCACCACCAAATTGTGTGGCATATACGCCTTTATCCACTGACTTTATAATCTCTTCGGGGTCATATTTGCCGGCCAGCATATAGGTGTTGGTCATCCGCGGCATTGGTAAATGGGCATAAGATTCACGTCTACCATTACCTGTAGGTGCCATGCCCATAAGACGGGCATTATGTTTGTCTTGCATATAATTCTTAAGGATTCCGTTCTCGATTAATGTAGTACATTGGCTGGGTATACCTTCATCATCGACAGTGAGTGACCCGCGACGATTGGGCATAGTGCCGTCATCTACAACAGTGACTTGATCCGTAGCAATACGTTCGCCAAGACGATTTGAAAATGCCGAGGTACCTTTGCGATTGAAGTCACCCTCTAGTCCATGACCAATGGCTTCGTGCAGGAGTATGCCTGGCCAACCAGGACCGAGGACAACAGTGGTACTGCCTGCCGGGGCAGCGACCGCATCAAGATTAATTATTGCCTGGTCCACAGCCTCATCGACATAGGAATTAAGCAGTTCGTCATTTTGGAAATATTCATAACCAAAGCGACCGCCACCACCTGCAGTACCGCGTTCACGTTTACCATTTTCTTCAACAATAACACTGACGTTTAATCTTACCAACGGTCTTACATCTGCGGTAAATGTTCCATCAATACCAGCGATTAGAACCGTAGTGTGTTCACCTCCCAGAGATGCGATGACTTGTTGTACACGCGAGTCTTTTTTACGGGCGAGTACATCCAGCTTTTTAAGTAGTGCAACCTTTTGATCCGCAGGAATGGAGTCTATCGGATCCTTATTTATGTATAGAGCAGGTGTTTGTTTTGTTTGCCAGGCTTGTAGGCTGCCATCGTTACCACTGCATGCAATAGAACGGGCCGCCTTGGCCGCACTGGTGAGAGCGGGTAAGACTATCTCATCGGAATAAGCGAAACCTGTTTTCTCACCACTGATAGCGCGAACTCCAACTCCCTGGGCAATACTATGTGAACCTTCTTTGATTATACCTTCTTCCATAACCCAGGATTCCGAACGCGAGGATTCAAAATACAAATCTGCCTGGTCAATACTATGAGTCATAATCTGCCCCAGGGTCTTTTGTAGATCAGAGATTTCCATACCCACAGGGGTTAAAAGGTTTTGTTGTGCAATTTCCAGATATTCACTCATGATTTGATTATTCCTTATTTAAGTTTTCTGTGTTTGAGAACAGGGAAAGATTTTCTCAAACCTTCAACGTGATTAAAATCAAGATCTGCTACAGCAACACCAGGTCCATATTCCAATTCTGCCAGTATATCGCCCCAGGGATCAATAATCATACTGTGTCCCCAGGTGGCACGTCTGGCAGTATTTTGTCCGCCTTGATTGGAGGCAATAACATAACATAAGTTTTCTACTGCCCGTGCCTTTAATAATGTTTCCCAGTGGCGTTTACCCGTAGTGACGGTAAAGGCAGACGGGACAGTGATCAGTGAAATGTCATGATCCAGCATACTTCGGTACAATTCAGGAAAGCGTAGATCATAACAGACTGACATACCAATAACTGCAAAAGGTGTTTCTGCCACGCTTACTTTATTCCCCGCAGCGATGGTATGGGACTCGTTGTATGACTCCGACCCTTTATTATCTACATTGACATCAAACAGATGCATTTTTTCATATCGCGCGACGACGTTGCCGTGCGGATCATATAGTAGACAGGTGTTATATACGCGGTTCTCCTCTCCGCAGTCCATTGGGATAGTCCCACCCATTAACCAAATCCCATGGAGACTGGCCTGTTCGGCGAGAAAGTCTTGTATAGGACCGTTACCGTATACCTCCTTGTGATCAAGCTTGTCCCGTTCATTATCACTGATGATAGGGAAGTACTCTGGCAACAAGGCAAATTCGATGTCCTGGTCAGCGGCCTGCTTGATTAAGCTGGCTGCAGATTGCAGATTTTCTTCAACATTGGCGGTGGACACCATCTGAATTGTCGCTACACGTGTCATGGTATGAGTATACGATAAAATTGTCGAAAAATGCGACGGTGCTTAATGTCCAGCACTGTCACCTTTGCCCATATTCACTTATACTTCTCATCATTTTATCGCATACATTATTTATACATAAAGAAGTACATGAACGAAGATTTTCCTAGAATTGCACGTTTGCCCCCCTATGTCTTCAATATCGTCAATGAATTGAAGATGCAGGAACGTCATCGTGGTGAGGATATAATTGATTTTGGCATGGGTAATCCCGATCAACCTGCACCCGATCACGTCGTGGCAAAGTTGATTGAGGTGGCTCAACGCGAAGATGTTCATCGCTATTCAGTGTCACGAGGTATCCCACGACTCCGGCGGGCAATCTGTCGCTGGTATAAAGATAAATATAATGTGGATCTGGATCCTGAATCTGAAGCAATAGTTACACTTGGTTCCAAAGAAGGTTTGGCTCATCTGGCCATGGCTATAGTTGATAAGGGGGATGCGGTGTTGGTACCTAATCCGTCTTATCCTATCCATCCTTATGGATTTATTATTGCCGGTGCAGATGTCAGGCACGTCCCAATAGGTACTGATGTGGACTTTTTTGATGAATTGGAAAATGCTATTCGCAATAACTGGCCCAAACCTAAAGTTTTGTTACTAAACTTTCCCAGTAACCCAACCACGCAATGTGTGGATCTTGCCTTTTTTGAAAAGGTTATTGAATTTGCCAGGGAACATGAAATCTGGGTGGTCCAGGATCTGGCTTATGCCGAGATCGTATTTGATGGTTATAAGGCTCCATCAATATTGCAAGTTAAAGGGGCAAAGGATGTTGCAGTAGAATTTTATACCTTGTCCAAGACGTACAATATGCCCGGTTGGCGAGTTGGTTTCATGGTAGGGAATCCAATTTTGGTGAATGCATTGGCTCGGATCAAGTCCTACCTGGATTATGGAATGTTCACACCAGTGCAGGTAGCTGCCATTACTGCATTGGAAGGTCCTCAAGATTGTGTAGATGTAATACGCAAGACATATGAAAGCAGACGAGATGTACTGTGTGAAGGTATGAATGCTGCAGGGTGGGCAGTGGAAAAACCAAAGGCGACGATGTTCGTTTGGGCACCGATACCCGAACAGTTTCAACATTTAGGATCACTGGAATTTTCCAAGCAATTATTATTGCAAGCCAAGGTCGCTGTATCACCGGGAATTGGTTTTGGAGAATACGGTGATAAATTTGTGCGTTTTGGACTGATCGAAAATGAACATCGTACTCGTCAAGCTGTACGCGGAATCAGGGCGATGTTGAAGAATGATACTGTGGTGAAATTGCAGGAAGAGGGGTAAATACATTCGCTGCGCGTTAATTGATTTTTGGTAGTGAATAATAACTTAATCAAGTAAATATTTTTACGACAAAGGATTTTGTTTTCTTATTAATTTAGATTAGTATTTTTTTGAGCACTGAGCACTGAGCACTGAGCACTGAGCACTGAGCACTGAGCACTGAGCACTGAGCACTGAGCACTGAGCAATAAACAAAGAGTAACGAATTATGGAACCAGTAAAAATAGGACTATTAGGATTAGGTACTGTTGGTGGAGGCACTGTCAGTGTGTTGTCACGCAATGCCGACGAGATTACCCGTCGTGCCGGGCGTGATATTGTCATCAGTCATGCTGCAGCCAAGGAATATAACCCGGAGATACCTGGTCTAAATAATATTGGTCTTATTTCTGATGATGCCTTCGCTGTCGTAGATGACCCTGATGTTGATATTGTTGTTGAGTTGATTGGTGGTTATTCACCGGCTTTGGAACTGGTGATGAGGGCCATTGAAAATGGTAAGCATGTAGTGACTGCAAACAAAGCCTTGATTGCCGTCCACGGAAATGAAATCTTTGCCGCAGCACAAAAGCAAGGCGTCACTGTCGCATTTGAAGCGGCCGTTGCAGGCGGTATACCAATTATTAAATCTATTCGTGAAGGCTTGGCAGCAAATCAGATCGAATGGGTTGCTGGCATAATCAATGGTACAAGTAATTTTATTTTAACCGAGATGTTACTCAAGAACCGGGATTTTAATGATGTGCTAGTGGAGGCACAGGCTCTGGGATATGCCGAGGCAAACCCTGCGTTTGATATTGAAGGAGTAGATGCGGCGCATAAGTTAACTATCATGGCGTCCATTGCCTTCGGTATCCCATTACAATTTGATAAGGTCTTTAAGGAAGGGATTACCGAGATAGAAAAACAGGATGTCACCTATGCCGATGAACTGGGTTATAAGATTAAACATCTGGGTATTACCCGTAAAACAGATGATGGTATCGAATTACGTGTGCATCCCACATTGATACCAAATAGACGACTCATCGCCAATGTTGATGGCGTTATGAATGCTGTATTGGTGAAAGGTGATGCGGTTGGGCCAACATTATTTTATGGTGCTGGCGCGGGTTCCGAACCCACTGCCTCTGCGGTAATTGCTGATATCATTGATGTCGTGCGTGCATTAACGACCGATCCAGAGAATCGTGTGCCACATCTTGCATTTCAACCCTCTGCCATGTCGGACATTGCGATTAAGCCTATGGAAGAAGTAGAGACCGGTTACTATCTACGGATCAATGCCGCTGACAAACCCGGTGTACTATCAGATGTTGCCACGATTCTAGGTGATCTCTCCATAAGTATAGAGGCCATCATTCAAAAAGAGCCTGATGAGGATGCAACGCTGGTGCCGGTAATATTTCTAACGCAAAAAATTGTTGAGAAAAACATGAACGAAGCCATTGCTAAAATAGAGGCATTGGAAACTGTTGATGGTAAGGTGAGACGGATCAGGGTGGAGTCACTGGCCTAGCCAGTATCCAATAATTTTTGAATAGGACAGGATTAACAAGATTTACAGGATAAAAATGATTGGATATCGTCAATCAGGCGTAGCGTAGTTAAATATGGGATCAAGCAAAGAAATAGACTGGGTTAATAAGATTCGATGGTGAGTAGTATAAATTAATAAACATTCTATTTTGCTATATTTATTTGCTCATACAGACCATTAAATGTTAAAAATTATTTTGATAAATAAAAATCATAATCATGTAAATCTTGTTAATCCTGTCTAATAAATATAATTAATAACAATAAAACAATGTCACCACACAGAATAAATAAAGGCATCATTGAACGTTATCGAGATCGGCTTCCTGTTGCTGATGACACGCGGATTATTACCTTATATGAAGGCGATACCCCACTCATTCCTCTGGAAAATATTCCTGGCTTGATAGGTAAGGATGTAGAAATCTACGCCAAATTCGAGGGCTTAAATCCAACGGGTTCTTTCAAGGATCGCGGTATGACCATGGCAGTAACCCAATCTGTATTAGAAGGATCCAGGGCCATTATCTGTGCATCAACAGGTAATACCTCTGCAGCAGCGGCGGCCTATGCCAGTCGTGCGGGTATCAAGGCGTTTGTGCTAATTCCTGATGGCAAGATCGCTCAGGGTAAACTGGCACAGGCAATGATGAAAGGTGCTGTGGTCATCCAAATTCAAGGTAACTTTGATGATGGTATGCGTTTGGTGAAAGAAGTAGGCGAACAAACGGCAGTGAGTATTGTCAATTCCATCAATCCGTATCGCATACATGGACAGAAGACTATTGCGTTTGAAATTGTAGATTCCCTAGGGCGTGCCCCGGACTATCATTGCTTGCCCGTAGGTAATGCCGGCAATATAACCGCACACTGGCTGGGATATTGTGAGTATGCTGGTAGACCGATGTATCAGGACAGTTTTCAGACACAACAGGGTAATTACAACCGTGACAGTATTATAGATAAAACGCCGGTGATGTGTGGTTATCAGGCCAGTGGCGCTGCGCCGTTTTTACGTGGTCATCCTGTTGAAGAACCTGAAACCGTAGCAACAGCAATTCGCATAGGTAATCCCCAGTCATGGGACCAGGCCTGGACGGCCAGTAAGGAGTCGAACGGTTGGTTTGATGAATTTTCTGATGAAGAGATTCTTGTTACGCAGAAGTTACTGGCTGAACGAGAAGGAATATTTTGCGAACCAGCCTCAGCCGTATCACTTGCTGGCGCCATTCGCGATATCAAGTCAGGAAAAATTCCGGAAGGCAGTATGATCGTATGTACTCTCACGGGTCATGGTCTTAAAGATCCTGATACGGCGATTAAACAAAGTACCTCACCCGTAATCAAGATTGAACCTGTGCTGGATCAGGTAAAAAAGGCTATACTTGATAATATTGAGTAATGTTTTAATGGAAGGGGTAAAGAGTGAGGAGTGAGGAGTAGATTATTCGTAATTTAACAGGGCTAACATTAATATTATCCTGTATATCCTGTTAATCCTGTCTTCTTTTAAAATTACTTTTGCTTACACCTTACAATAATATTATTCCTATCTATCCATTCTCGTCACGTTAATGTAAATTTAAGCTATGCAAAACCTGACGCTAGTCATTCCTGGATTATTGGGTCCGGATGCTCATTTTTCTGATGACTATATTCCCGCACTCCCTGCACTGGAAACACTGCTCTCTCGTGCCCGACATACTAAAAGTAATTTCTCCACCTACCATAGAACCTTGTCAGATTTGATGGGTTTTGATAATGAATTGGAAAAAGATGTGCCCGTTGCGGCTATAACACGCGCCATTGATAACGATAATGATACGAGTGGCACGTGGCTACGTGCCGATCCGGTTCATCTTAGTCCCGACCGAGACGGTTTGATACTGATGGACTCATTTGTTTTAAGTCTGTCCCAACACGATGCCCTTGCCATCGCAGATGAGGTAAACAAAGTACTTGGTGAGTATGGTTGGATAGTTGAAGTCCCTTATGAAGACCGATGGTATATCAGGATAAATGATGAACTGGACATTACCACGACAGAACTTACTTCTGCTGTGGGTTGTGATATTGCCGGTTATCTCCCGCTAGGGAAAGATTCCGCCCGGTTTCATAGCCTAATGAATGAGATTCAGATGCAGTTACATGCCGCTGATATTAATCAGCTCAGAGAAAAAAATGGAGAACTTCCTATAAACAGTGTCTGGTTTTGGGGCTTAGGTAAAATTGAGGTGGTACCTGATCCTGTTTGGTCTGTTATCTTTTCCGATGATGTGTTTGCTCAAAGTGTTGCACACATGACTGGCACAAAATGTTATTCAGTGCCTCAACATCTCCTTGGTATTCAGGAAAAGTGTGGCGAGGAAGATGACGTGTTGGTGGTGTTACCCCAATGTCTTTCCCCCACGCAATATCAGAATTTGCAGTTATGGGATCAGGCATTATTACTCCTTGAAGGCAGTTGGTTCGATCCGGTATTGGACTGGTTGCAAGAGGGTAAGCTTAATAATTTGCGTATAATAAGTGATGCACATGATTTTCAACTTAACCGGTTTGCGTTGAAAAAATTCTGGCGTAAATCAGTTGCAATAGGTAAATATAGAAAACAACTCTGAGATGCAAAGAAAAATAACCCGACGTATTGGCACTGCAGACATAGACTGGCCAGATGCAACGCATCCCGTCTTGAAGAAAATCTATTCCTCCAGGAAAATTTTCTCCGCGAAAGAGTTAGACTATTCCCTCGCTAATTTATCGTCTTATGAATCACTGGAAAATATAAACCAGGCTGTTGCGTTGTTGGCAGACTTGATAGAAAAGAATAAATATATCCTCATTGTTTCTGATTATGATGCCGATGGTGCAACGGCATGCGCACTGGCAATACGTGGCATGACTTCTATGGGGATCAGTAATGTTGAATACCTGGTGCCGGATCGATTCAAACATGGATATGGCTTAAGTCCGGCCGTGGTTGAGCTGGCGCTGGATCTTAACCCGGATGTCATCATTACAGTTGATAACGGAATCTCCAGCATTGATGGGGTAGCCCTCGCTCGATCCCATGGTATTGAGGTGATCATTACCGATCATCATTTGCCTGGGAAAATTCTTCCCAATGCAAGTGCCATTGTGAATCCCAATCTTCCCGGTGATAAATTTCCAAGTAAGTCTATCGCAGGAGTGGGAGTGATGTTTTATTTCCTGGCAGCGCTGAGGGTAGAGTTAAGAAACCGTGACTGGTTTACGGATCGAGAACTAGTAGAACCTAATTTGGCTGGGTTCCTGGATCTGGTGGCATTGGGGACGGTTGCTGATGTAGTACCGCTGGATTATAATAACCGCATTCTGGTTTCCTACGGACTTGAACTGATACGTCGTGATAAATGCATACCTGCTATTCGAGCACTATTATCTGTCGCGGGTAAAGATCAAAAAAACCTGGTTGCCAGTGATCTCGGTTTTACCGTTGGACCAAGATTGAATGCGGCAGGACGGCTTACTGATATGAGTCTGGGTATAGAATGTCTGATCAGTAATAATGATGATCAATGTTATGAGATGGCCAGGGAATTGGACACACTTAATCAGGAACGCAAAGGAATTCAAGAAGGAATGCATCAACAGGCGATGCAATCACTCACTCGTCTTCAAATAAAAGAAGATCAGGAACAGCTATATGGCTTATGTTTGTTCAATGACGACTGGCATCAGGGGGTGATAGGTATATTGGCATCTAAATTAAAGGACAAGATGCAAATTCCTGTAATTGCCTTTGCCAAAGATGACGATGGTTCATTAAGAGGATCAGCACGTTCTGTGTCGGGTATCAATATTCGTGATGTTATTGATCGGATCGCAACGGAGCAGCCAAAATTAATTGTAACGTTTGGTGGACATGCAATGGCAGCGGGATTGACGTTAACTGAAACTGCGTTTGAAGAGTTTTCATCGTTATTTAATGAGCAGATCCGATTACACGTTGAGATCAACGGCTTGAATTCAGATATTTACTCCGATGGTGAGTTGAGTCGAGATGATATCTCCATGGAGGTTGCAGAAATGATCCGGTCAGCTGGGCCCTGGGGTCAGGGTTTTCCAGAGCCAGTATTCGAAGGGATTTTTGAAATTGTTGATAAAAAAATTGTTGGTGAGAATCATCTTAAATTGAAGATTAAAACCGTTGATAACAACAGGTATATAGATGCTATCGCATTTAATACCACACACAGGGCCTGGCCCAAAGAGACAACCGGGATCAATGCGATCTATAAACTGGATATCAATGAATATATGGGGCGTCGCACGACGCAGTTAATTGTTGAGTATCTGGAACCTTTACAAATTTAATCAAATCGTTTGTGACTTGGTTTTTTCTAAGAACACAAAGATTGTCATTAGCAACTACCCTTCGAGATTAGAATATTATTCTAAAATTTATTTACTGCTCCTGTATTCAAATACCTGCATGGTGTAGAATTTCTCTTTTTTTACAGTAGAGAATTATCAAATGTTGGAAATTACCTCCGTATTAGCACACGTTAAGGATATCAAGAGTAGAACAGATTCCCTCAGGAGGTATCTTTGACTACGATCTAAAGTCGGAACGACTGGTCGAAGTCAATCGCGAACTCGAACAACCCGCAGTGTGGGATGAGCCAGATAAGGCTCAGGCATTAGGTAAAGAAAGAGCGTCTCTGGAAATCGTTGTCCAAACCATCCAAACACTAACCTCTGGCATCGATGATGCTGAAGAATTATTGATAATGGCAAAGGAGGATAATGACGCCGATACCATTACAGCGGTGAATAACGATCTGGATACGATGGAAAAACAACTGGAAGAACTGGAATTCCGGCGAATGTTTTCTAAAGAAATGGATGAAAATAATGCTTTTTTAGATATTCAGGCAGGATCAGGTGGTACAGAGGCCCAGGATTGGGCAGAGATGTTATTGAGAATGTATATGCGTTGGGGTGAAGACCGTGGTTTTACTATGGAGCTTATCGAGGTATCCGCGGGAGATGTTGCTGGTATAAAAAGCGCTACCATTAAATACACGGGAGATTATGCATACGGTTGGATAAGAACCGAGACCGGCGTTCACCGCCTGGTACGCAAGTCACCTTTTGATTCTGGAAATCGGCGTCACACCTCATTCGCATCAGTATTTGTTTCCCCTGAGATTGATGATGATATTACCGTCGATATTAATCCTGCAGATTTACGAACTGATACATACCGTGCCAGTGGTGCGGGAGGTCAGCATGTTAATAAAACCGATTCTGCAATCAGAATTACTCATATCCCATCAGGGATTGTCGTACAATGTCAAAATGATCGATCTCAGCACAAGAATCGTGATAATGCGATGAAGCAGTTAAGGGCAAAATTATATGAAATGCAATTGCAGGAACGTCTGGTAGAACAACAGAAACTGGAAGATACCAAGGCAGATATCGGTTGGGGGAGTCAAATCCGTTCCTATGTTTTGGATCAATCTCGTATTAAGGATCTCAGAACAGGTGTGGAAATGACCAATACCCAATCTGTACTAGATGGAAACCTGGATAAATTTCTGGAGGCCAGTCTGAAGGCGGGGATTTAATATTGTGAGGGGTGAGGGGTGAGGATAAGGATCGGTAGACATAATAATTACGACCTTCTGGGACCGCGATATGTGCATCCCGGAATCTATCCATTTAACAAAAGATTATTTAATAATGAGTGATGACCACCACAGTACAGAAGATGATCTGATTGCCCAAAGACGGCTCCACCTGACGTCGTTACGGGATTCAGGTAATGCCTATCGGAATGATTTCAAACGCGATTGCCTGGCAGCGGACATCCATAATAAATACGGAGAGAGCGATAAGGAAACACTCGCTGAGAAGAAAATCCAGGTGAGAGTTGCTGGCCGAATGATGAGTCGTAGGGTGATGGGTAAGGCATCTTTTGCACATATTCAGGATATGTCTGGAAGTATGCAACTTTTTATTCGTAAAGATGATGTCAGTGAAGAAAGCTACACAGAATTCAAAAAATTTGATTTGGGAGATATTGTTGGCGCTGTCGGTTGGGTCTTTATAACAAAAACCGGCGAATTGTCAGTGCATGTGGAAGAGTTGTATTTGTTAACTAAGTCACTTAGACCCTTACCAGAAAAATTCCATGGTCTAACAGATCAAGAAACCCGTTATCGTCAACGCTATTTGGACTTGATTACAAATGAAAATACCCGGCGTGTATTTTCTATACGATCCAAAACTGTAAATTTTATACGAAACTATCTTGATAACTGTGGATACATGGAGGTGGAAACACCTATGATGCATCCAGTCCCCGGCGGCGCAACTGCAAGACCCTTCAAAACCCACCATAACGCTTTGGATATGGATTTTTATCTTAGAATCGCGCCGGAACTTTACCTGAAACGATTGGTAGTTGGCGGAGTGGAAAAGGTTTACGAAATTAATCGTAGCTTTCGTAATGAAGGATTGTCTACCAGACATAATCCTGAGTTCAGTATGCTGGAATTTTATCAGGCCTATGCTGATTACAATGATTTGATGGATTTGACAGAGGACATGCTGCGTAATTTAGTTAAACACTTATTTAATGAAACAGTAATAACCTATCAGGAAGAGGCATACGATATGAGTCAGCCTTTCCAGCGGTTGACAGTTTTTGATTCCATCCTGCATTACAACCAAGACCTGGTTGCATCAGATATCGATACCCTGGAGAGTATACGCGACACAGCAAAAAAAATGGATGTACATATAGAAGAGGGATTTGGTCTAGGTAAAATTCAGATTGAAATTTTTGAGAAAACCGTTGAACAACGATTACAAGGACCTGTGTTTATAACAGAATATCCAAAGGAAGTTTCTCCTCTGGCTCGTTGTAATAATGAAAATCCTTTTCTCACAGATCGATTTGAATTATTTATTGGAGGTAGAGAACTTGCAAACGGATTTTCAGAGTTAAACGATCCGGATGATCAGGCAGAACGATTTAAAAAACAGGCAATGGAAAAGGATTCTGGCGATCCAGAAGCAATGCATTATGATGCGGATTATATTACCGCGCTTGAATACGGTATGCCACCTACCGCAGGAGAAGGCATAGGGATAGACCGTTTAGTAATGTTATTAACCGATTCAGCTTCTATCAGAGATGTTATTTTGTTTCCCCATATGCGAACAAAAGAATAATTTTTGGTATTTACCTTGAATAGTAAGCGGTCAAGGATGTTCAGTATTAAATATCTGAGAGTTATCTTCCCAACCTAATTCTTATACGGCTTTTCTCTTATAGTTATAAAAACGCCTCCGAAAGGAGGCATTTTTGACTCTGCTTATTATTCTAAGGCGTATATACCATGTTTGGTAAATCGTAATGGTTTGATAGAGTCATTCCGGTCATATTTATCCAGACAATTTTGCAGACTATTCACTTTTGCATATTGGACAAAATGCGGTTGTGGTATAGATTGAAAGACATTGGGAAACGTATTGATAGTTTTACGTTAACTTGGTTACTCCAAATCAATGATTCTATACTTGTTTGACGATAATAATAGAGGATTGTGCCGACGTGTAGCACGTAGATGACTCGTTATTCTTGTAAAATCTTACGAAAAAGGGGAGGTGAGGCATGAAGTCACATATGTTGAAAGTGGTATATATGATGGTGCTCGTGGGTGGCATATCTCAGTTTGCATTGGCAGCAGAAAATTACGATATAAAACAAATCGAATATGAAACCGAAGATGGCTGGACTATCAGTGGCACTTTAAGATTACCTACCGGTGCAGATAAAAATAATGAATATCCAGGCCTGGTACTGCTCCATGAGATTGAACATGATCGTAATGATTTTGCTGATGATAATGATACAGGTCTTGCACAAAGACTCCCCAGTAATAATGGAATTGCTACATTAGTAATAGACTGGCGAGGTCGCGATAGGAGTATGGGGGACAATCAACCCATGGATCTTGAGGTGCATGAGTTCTCTACAAAAACACAGGAAAAAATGTACCTTGATGTCATAGGGGCAATGGAGTTTATGGCCGATTATGATGGGGTGGATAATTTTAGATTAGGAATTGTCGCCTCACAATTCAGCGCCGAGCATGCGGTACGAGCTATGCAGGAGACAGAAATTCCAACGCGTGCATTGGTACTGTTATCTGGAACAAATTTGAGTAAGGAATCAAAAGAATATCTCACCACAATTGGTGCGCCTGTTTATGTGGCAGCAAGCATCCTTGATAGATCTGTTTTTCTGGACATGGCAGAGGTGTATGCGAAGTCAAAAAATATGAATAGTTATATGCTAGCCCCATGGTCAGCAGGACGAGGGCATAATGTCCTGCGTCACGCAGATGATCCGATCAATCGGTTTAAAAGTGATGAAACTACTATGGAGGGATTGGATAACTGGCTGGTCAAGGAACTCAAGAACATAGGGCGAATACGGGCGGTTTCCATGGAGACAAAAGATGGTTGGACGATTCATGGAAATTTGCGTTATCCAGATGACTTGGGGAAAAATGACGATCTGATTCCGGGAGTGGTCATGGTGTCCGGTGCCCGATCACATCGATATTCTATGTATCGATTCGAAGAGGAAATGGCGCGCAGAGGGTTTGTCGTATTGAGCATAGAGTTGCGAGGTCGTGGGCAAAGCACGGGAGGCAAAACAATCGATACGCCGGAGATGCAAGAAATAAGAGAAAATCTTTTAGCCAGCCCATTTGAATTAGATACAGTGAGTGCCATCGACTTTCTTGCATCTCAAAAAGGTGTCAATCCTGATAGGATTGGTATTGTGGGTCAAGCTAGAGGAACCAGATCCGCCCTACTGGCCGCAAGTGGCGACACCCGGATTAAAACAATGATATTAATTTCAGTGTATGAACCTGAAAGCAGAATGGAACAGGCAATCTCACAAATGGACTTCCCGATTCTCCTCATTGATGGCGAAACTAATTGGGCTGTCGGAGGAACCAAGCATATTTATAAATTCGCGAAAAGAGGCCAATTGATGCTATATCCGGGAATAGGGCACTCACACCATATACTAGAGACAAATCCACAAATGGCAGACTTTATGGGAGATTTCATGGAAACTGAACTGCCTGAATAGAAAAATGTGCGGAAGAGACGATCAATCTTTATGTATTGAACGTCTGTTCTACCTCGGAAAGCAGACAAAAAAATCTGAGTTTGTGCCTAGTAGACTAATGTCGGCTGTCGACCGATACTGTTGAAAAACTCTTTTTTGTAGGATGGTTGGAGAAGCATTGTCCGTTTAAGCGATCTAAATTTTAAAGATGTGGAGGATCATTTAGAATATTTGAAATCATAATTAAGATCCTCTAGTGCGGCTATATATAATATTTGTATCGTACTTTCGATGTGATTGGTTCATGACTGAAATTTAGCCTCTTCATATTTTTGAGTTTTTCAACAGTATCGGCGCAATGCTGACGTTAACAATATAAGAGGATAAAAAATAATGAATAATAAAATACTGCTTATA
>JBNMOP010000059.1:0-17015 GCA_051275005.1 Gammaproteobacteria bacterium
GCACCTGTTCACCTGGCCAGGGTTCAAGGGCAAATTTTAGATGTCTGTAGCCCGTATCTAAAACCGGTATATCTAACCAGGCAGTTGAGATATCAGTATCAGCCTGTAACTCAATTTCGCTAGACATAACAATCTTGTCACCGTCATAAACCTTTAATCTGGCAAGGCCGGCCTTATCATGGCGGATAGCTACACGGGCAGACATAATAGTTCCCGGCAATGCCTGAGTGGGTAATGTTACGTCCTGTAATTCCAGATCTTCTTCAATACGTTGCCTACCCACAGCGACGGTATGAATGGGTACATTGTATGCCGCTAATTCCGCCAGTTGCTCCTGGGTAATTGCCCCGGAATTATCTGCACCGTCTGATATAAGTATTACAGCGCCTAGCGGTGTTGAACGCGACATTCCTAACACTTGTTGCAGGGAATCAGACAATATGGTTATTTTTTCTGGTGCAGGTAGAACCTCGTAAGAATCAGTTGAGGTTGCCTCATCCGTAAAGGTAAAGCGCTGAATATTGTATTGTTCTTCCAGGGATGAGAATGAGTCATGATCCAGTACAGACAAGGCCTGTTGCATTCGAGAATTTCCTTGTTCGGAATAGTTCATACTCTCAGATGCATCCAGCATAAATGCAATGACATTGTCTCCTGCCCTGAGCTTTTCAGTGGAAATTCCGGGTTGCCATATAACGATGAGAACAATCAGTACCATCCATAACTGTAAAAACCAGATGATACACAATTTCTTAAAATCCATAGCATGCCGTCTGGCTACCATCATTCCAGTAATTAATAACCCGGCGATAACGAACAGAACCAAAGCGATAATAAACGACCATTCCCGGGCAAAGATCAGTTCACCCTGGTCATAAATAATCTGCGGATATTTCAGTAAAAATTCAATCATTATGTTTAATGGGTCATTGCATAGATCACATAATTTACACCAAAACGGTATGCCAGCGCTGTTATGGGTTCTGGATAATTTGGATGGTCAGCATGCTCCCAGGCATCACCTATATCCATATTAAAATTAATGGCTACCATAAGCCTGCCATCATCGTCATATATACCTCGCCAATGTGGCGTGACACCGTCCTTTTCAAAAGTAATACCTCGCAAATAAGACCCGAACCCTGGGATTTGCGTACGATTATCAAGGTCGTAAAACACGTGCAAGACCTCATCACTACCATTTATCTCACGAACCGGTCTGTTGGGGAAGACCTTACTCATAGTATGCATAAACCCTGCCCATTCCTTCGATCCATGAAAATCATCAATCATCAGAAAACCGCCTCTGAGTAAATACTCGCGTAACCGCTCGATCTCACTCGCTGTCATTGTCCACGAACCTACTTCGAGTACATACAACCAGGGATAGTCAAATAGTTCATCATCTGCTATTGATAGAAGAAGTCCCTCTTCAGATGCATTGACCTGAGTAAATCGAAGTAAACCTTGTAAAAAATGGTTCTCGGCATCAGGCCAGTCTATGCGCCAACTCTCTCTGGACACATAACCATAGCCACTGTACAAAACTGGTGCGGAAGAATACATAAGACGAACAAATTTAAATTCTGAATCTGATGAATTATCGTTAGAGTACGGATCGGCACTAACGGATATTATTATTCCGATGGTGATTAATGAAGAAACTGCTAATACAGTTAATATTTTTTTTATGGGTTTCATCTGCAGAATATTTACGTCCTGACACAGAATTCCTGTTGATAATTACAACCAATTCACAAACTCTACTATAGCAGATAGTATTTCCCCGGCCAGCAACACATTGACACTTTAATGTAATTCGTCAGTGCATAAATTTTGTTTCATTGAATCGGTCATTTTAGGATAAATTAGTCATATAACCCGGAGAAAACAGACTGTTATTTACAGGACAATATATCTTTTTATGGATACTAGTTAGATGTTCCTTCTTAGTATTAAATGTAGCCACCCGGTGCAATACACTATACTGGGGGTAAAATCATTCCAACACAGTAAAATTAAATGCTTAAATTTATAGAGGAATTTCACAATTAAACTACATTTATTGTTTGCTATCCTCTCCTTCAATTGCATTAGTTCACCTGTTTATTCTCAGTTAACTCAAATTGAAGATATACCACCTCAATTAATACAATCTGAAAATCAATTTTCACCTGCGCCTCAAGTTTTTGATATAGATACTGAGCACTCAATATTACGAATATACATTGGACGCGCTGGACTACTTTCATCTATGGGTCACAATCATATAATACTCAGCCGGGATATTGTCGGTAATATTAGCGTTTTACCAAATCCTAATCTCTCCACAGCACATTTAATAATTCCAGTACAAAAGATGAATATTGATGATACTGAAGAACGCAAACAGGCAGGCAGGATGTATACATCCATACCCAGTGAATCGGATAAATCAGCAACACGTACAAATATATTGAGCTCAAATGTGTTGGATGGAATTCAATTTCCAAATATTTACGTTGATATCGAGACTATCTCAATCGATGAATCCAATGCCCTTTTTTCTATTAATCTCCGTTTAAAAGAAGAACAAATCTCTTTAGAATTACCTGCAAACTACTACATTGATAATGAAAAGATTTTGGTTGATGCATCGTTCAAGCTAAGCCACCGCGATCTTGAATTAATACCCTACTCAGTTATGGGAGGTATGATGAAAGTTGCACAAGAAATAGATTTCAATCTGCATATTGAAGCAATTAAGCGGTAATTATATTTATAATAGGTTCATACCTGTAATACAGTCTCACTAAACAAGTTAGTAAACTAATCATAAATACTGGATTTACCATTAGATAATTTTCTGATGTGGTTACTGCTTTGTAATTGAAACACAAAGCCAGCTACAACTCTTTCATACACTTTTTTGGAGAATATATAATATATGGAGCTGCAGTACGCCCCAGGTCAACGTTGGGTAAATCATGCTGAATTACAAATGGGCCTTGGTACTATTGTTTCAATAGAACATCGCACTGTTACTTTCTTCTTTCCGGCAACGGGGGAAACACGAACATATTCCAAGGATACGGCTCCTTTGACCAGAGTCATTTTTTCCCCAGGAGATAAAATTAAAAATCAGGATGGACTAGAAATACTTATCCAATCCGTACAGAAAACAGATGACGATCTACTGATCTATTCTGGAACAGATAGTCATAAAAACATAATCCTGCTTCCAGAGATTAATATCGATAACATGATGTCACTACACGGACCAAAGGTTCGCTTGCTAGCGGGTCTTGTTGATGACGATAAGTGGTACAACCTTCGCTACCGAACCTTAAATGCCATCAACTATATTAGTAATAATCCGATAGGGTATATAACGGGATGTAGAACCGACTTGATCCTTCATCAGCTATATATAGCCCATGAAGTTAGTCATCGTTATGCGCCCAGAGTATTACTAGCAGATGAAGTTGGTCTGGGTAAAACGATAGAAGCCGGTTTAATCATTCATCAGCAACTATATACAGAACAAATACAGCGTGTATTAATTATAGTGCCGGAAAACCTGCTGCATCAATGGTTAGTAGAGATGCTACGTCGCTTTAACCTGCGCTTCAGTATTTATGACGAGGATCGATACCAGGGAATACTGGAATCAAATGATAAATCAAACCCTTTTGAGGAAGAGCAATTAGTACTTTGCAGTCTCAATAGTCTTACAAATAATTATAATTTTTATCAACATATACTCCGGGCAGGATGGGACATGCTGGTTGTTGATGAGGCTCATCATCTGCAATGGTCTCCCGAATTTGCGAGCATTGAATACACTGCTATTAATAATCTCGCTTCAGTCATAAAAGGCGTATTATTGCTGACAGCAACACCAGAACAATTAGGTAAAGCGGGCCATTACGCCAGATTACGAATACTTGATCCTGATCGTTTCCCCAGTTTTGATGCTTTTATTGATGAAGAAAATAATTATCTTCCCATCGCATCTGCAGTAGACATCCTCTTTAATAGCGACTCTTCGATTTCGGAAATTCTAAATAAATTGGATAAAATACTGCCATCTGATTTGATGTCAGCCATGAATAGTTTAGCGTGCGAAACCAGTTCTACGGATACTTTACGTAAAAGCATGATAAATCATTTACTAGATTATCATGGCACGGGCAGGGTTTTATTTCGTAATACCAGAGCTGCCGTATCCGGGTTTCCTGATAGACAGATAAATCCATATCCATTGCCATCGCCTGAGGCGTATCTAAAAATCAACAACACAACCATAGACGACAAGCAGTGTTATCTCTCCATAGAATTAGCCTATAAACAATCAACGAATGCTACCGGGCACTGGACGCAACATGACCCGCGGATAAACTGGTTAATTGAAAAACTTGAGGCATTATTACCTCATAAGGTTCTGTTGATAACGTATAACAAACAAACTGCGATAGACCTGGCAGAGGTACTTAGAATAAAAGCTAGCAAGTATGCAGCACTGTTTCATGAAGATATGTCTATCATAGAACGCGATAGAGCAGCTGCCTACTTTTCAGATTTTGATGAAGGCACTCAATTATTGATTTGCTCTGAAATCGGAAGCGAGGGTAGAAATTTTCAATTTGCCCATCACCTTGTGCTATTCGATTTGCCAATAAACCCCGATATGCTCGAACAGCGGATAGGCAGACTGGATAGAATAGGTCAACAACATACCGTACAAATTCATGTGCCATATATTGTCGGAACTGCGCAAGAATTTATGTTTATGTGGTATCAACATGGCCTAGCAGCATTTACCAAACCTTGTCAGACTGGCCAACCTGTTTTCAATCAAGTGAAAAATGATTTAGTTAAAGAAATAGAGTCAATAAGTACTAACAGTCAAGAACTGATAGTCAGAACCAAAGAATTAAACAAATCTTTGATTGAGCAGATGGAAAAAGGACGTGATCGTCTACTTGAATATAATTCTTGTCGTGTGGACGTAGCTGAGGAATACCTGAAAGATGCGCGTGAGTCAGATAAGAACTTCATACTATCTGAATATATGGAAACGATTTTTGACTGTTATGGCGTGCACACTGAAGAACACAAAGATAAAGGTTATATACTGACGCCAACCGAAAACATGGTGACCAGTTTTCCTCATTTACCTGAAGAAGGATTAACCATAACGTACTCAAGACATACAGCTCTGTTACATGAAAACTGGCACTACTTAACCTGGAGCCATCCAATGGTTACCGCTGCTATCGATATGGTTCTCAGCTATGAAACAGGCAATGCAGCGATAATTTCATTCAAACACCCCGAATTCACACCAGGGACAGTACTGCTTGAATCACATTACATACTCGAATCATCAGCCCAACAGGATTTTGCACTTAGAAATTTAATAGCACCGCAATTAATTCGATTACTCATAGATGAAAACGGTTTGCTATATGATAGTACTCTTGATCATGATTTTCTTGAGAAAACAAAATCAGGTGTAGATATTAAGACAGCCAAAAAAATTATTTCCATAAAACAAAAATCAATAAAAAATATGATTGAAAAATCTAATCAAAGGGCAGCGGAAATTGCCCCAAAGGTTGTAGATCAATCTCGAATTAAAACTGATTCTAGATTAACTCTGGAAATAAATCGGCTCATAGCGCTCAGTAAGATTAATCCAAATATCCGCCAGGAAGAAATAGATTTTTATAAATCTCAACAAGACAAATGTCGTCAAATTCTAGACACGGCACAACCAAGACTTGATGCTGTCCGTTTATTGATTTCAACCTGAATATATCGCCTATAATCATTCTGCATGATAGAAATCTGTAGTAAATACTAAGTATTAGCAGTTAATTGTAACTCGCTAAATAATAATAAGTTTTTTTTTACAATAAACTGTTATGATGCCGCCGTGCAGACAATATCGGTCAGTGTCTGACATCGTGGCAACCCATTTTGGCTTTCCCCGTATCATTCAAAATTATCCACAGCCTAGACCGTCCCATGCAGTATGCATTTGGGAGGCAAGGATCGGAGCATTACCCTATGTTATTTAATTCATTCGGCCTATCGGACGAGCTGCAACGTGCCGTTCACGATCAAGGTTATACAACATCAACACCCGTGCAGGCACAATCAATCCCAGCCATCCTTAAAGGTAGGGACGTATTAGCCGGGGCTCAAACAGGAACCGGAAAAACAGCCGGCTTCGCATTACCAATTATCCAATTACTAGAAGATAATCCAGTTCAATCCCATACAAAAAATGTACGATGCTTGATTCTTGTGCCTACCCGAGAGTTGGCAATACAAGTCAGTCAGAGTATAAAAACTTACGGTAAATATACCACCATCAAATCTACTGAAGTTTACGGTGGTGTAAGTTTTAATACACAAGCCAAGATATTAAAAAATGGTGTAGATATCGTCATCGCAACACCCGGGAGACTGCTCGATCATATTGAGCAAAAAACTCTGGATCTGTCTTCAATTGAAATCTTTGTGCTTGATGAAGCAGACAGGATGTTGGATATGGGGTTTATCAGGGACATACGACGTATATCTCAATATATACCTAATAAACGTCAAACATTGCTGTTCTCTGCAACATTTTCCAGTGAAATGAAAAATCTTGCAAACAGTCTATTAGTCAATCCGGAAGAAATTCAAGTAACCCCAGTTAATTCCCTGGCAACAGATGTTGAACACATCGTACACCCGGTAGACCATTCGAAAAAATTTGAATTGTTGGTCAGTCTAATTGAGGCAAACAACTGGAATCAAATACTCATTTTTATTGGCATGAAACATTCCGCAGAAAGATTAAGTCAAAAATTGAATAAGGCCGGAATTCATACAACGTCAATACATGGTGACAAATCACAGGCGCAACGAACCAAGGCATTGGATAATTTCAAGAAAAACAAGGTCAGAGCGTTGGTAGGCACAGATGTTGCCTCCAGAGGATTGGATATCCAAGAGTTACCTGTGGTAATTAACTATGAATTACCGAATGAGGCAGAAAATTATATTCACCGTATCGGCAGGACTGGACGAGCTGGAAATACAGGACAGGCAATCTCTCTGGTGGCGTTTGATGAATCAAACTTCCTTATAGATATTGAACGCTTACTCAAGCTGGATATAGAAAAACTTATTGTTCCTGGATTTGAACCTGATCCGTCGATTACCCACCGACATGTTGCAAAGAAATCCGGCTCTCCTACATCATGGGGAAATCCAGGTAAAAGAAATAGTTCGCGCGGAAGAAGTGGAAATAGTAGAAGAAGTAGTTCTCACGCCTGAGCATATAATTAGTAACGACATATGCCGGGCATGTCCCGGCATTTTTTTAACTGACACTGGCTGTCAGCAAAGCCCGACCATTCCAAATTTATATAACTTCAGTAAACATCTAAATTTGACCTAATATTAGGCCAAATTACAGAACATAATTTTCAGCTTAAAAAGTTTAAGCACCCAGTTTTATTTACCATAATAATTATATTGACAATTATGTATTCCATTGGCATATTTCGCTCGCCGACAGTAATTGTGCAGTTCACTGATGGCAATCTAAAAGATATTATCATTTACACTTTCTCGCTCAGATTTGCGAGTTAATCCTAGATGGAGGCTTTATGGAAGCGGATCAAGATGATGATGACGATATAGAAGATGAATTTGATGATGACATTGAAAACTTATTAAAAACTGCTAGTAGAGATAAAGCATCGAATAACAAAGAGGCAAGACTTAAGATCGAAGCTTTATTGGACGAACGTAGATTACGTGAACAAATTGGTGATTATCTATACCTTGATTGATTTTTTAAGATAACAAAAGATTACAAACAACTCAAATTTCATGAAATATCGAATTCTCTTATACATTTATTGAAATTCTGGACACAGAGAAAATAATCTATTCTTTGTGTCCAGATCGGTTTTATTAACTATCTTCAGGCAAAGGGATATATTCTGTCTCCCCAGGGATATTGCCAAAATGACCACTTTTCCAGTCCTGCTTGGCAACGTCTATCCTTTCTTTGGAACTGGAAACAAAATTCCACCAAAGGTGACGGTCATTTATTACATCACCGCCAAATATAACCAGACGGCTGTCCTGTTTTGCTATAATTTTGATATTTTCTGATCTCTCAAGAACCGCCATTTCATACATTTTCAGGGCGTTCCCATTTACCTCGACCTCACCCGATATAATATGAATAGCACGTTCTGGATAATCGTCAGGGAGAATAAAACTTGATTGATCCGGCATATCAACATCAAGGTAAAAAAGTGGCGAATATGTTTTAACAGGAGATTGTTGCTGAAAGGCTGTGCCAATTATTATCCTGATTTCTGCTCCATTGATATTGATTATAGGCAAATCCTTATTCTCATAATGAAGAAAGTCAGGATCAACCTCCTCAAATTCTTCAGGTAATGCCACCCAAACCTGTAACCCATGAAGTGTTTGTCCCTGTTGCCGTGCAAGCTCGCTAGTCCGTTCAGAGTGGACGATCCCCTTGCCTGAGGTCATTAAATTTAACGCGCCGGGTTGTATGGCTTGTACATAGCCAAGATTATCACGATGAATAATTTCACCTTCAAAGAGATAAGTAATTGTTGCCAAACCGATATGTGGATGTGGCCTGACATCAATGCCATCGCCAGATTTAAATATGGCAGGTCCCATATGATCGAAAAAGACAAATGGCCCTACTTTTTTGCAAAGCCTATGCGGTAGGTATCGACGGACTGAGAAACCTCCCAGGTCCTTTTCAGTTGCCTGTAAAATTGCCCGGATGCCGGAACAGGGTGATTCAATAGACTCAGTCATAATATTTAGACTAATAATTTAAGAGAATTAATACAACTTTGATAATACGTTTTTCCAAATAAATTCAAGTGATTTAATTCATGATAGAGCTGATAGAGAATGCTTCGTTCTTCTACACCTTCTTCCCATGGCCACACTTCATTATAGGCAGCTTCGCATCGCGCACCAAATCCACCGAACATACGCATAATGCCAAATTCTGCCTCTCGATGACCGTAATAACATGCTGGATCATATATTATTGGTTCACCTGACTCGTCAGCTGCGGCATTCCCAGACCAGAGATCACCATGCAGTAGTACCGCAGGTTCGGTTACAGCGCCAAGAAAATCATTCAATTTCGGCATGATCCGATCACCAAGTTTTAGTAATTTATCATCAACACCTGTTTTCCTGGAAAATAATTCAAGCTGCCAGCCTAAACGTTGATCGCGCCAAAAGTCTAACCATCTACTTGCCCATGTATTTGGTTGTGGTGTGATACCAAGATAATTATCCATTTCAAAGCCATAACTATCGGACATGGTTGACAAGTGTAGTTGCGCAAGTTGTCGACCAAGTTTTTCATTCCAATTATCTGGTTTATCAGATTCCTGAAACATTTCCAACACAATATAATCTTGATTGCAGACTAAAGGCTTAGGAATACGGATTGCGCCAGCTGCGGCCAACAATTCAAGCCCTTTAAATTCTGCAGTAAAAATTCCAGGGTAGTTTGTAATACCAGGTAATGATTTAATAAAGAACAACCTGCCGTCTTTGAGACTAATTATGCGACTATTATTTATGCAACCACCGTTGGCGGTCCGATCGTGGACAATATGGGCTTTTTCACCTGTAGCAGAGGTAATTGCCTGTTCTATTTCCTGCTGCAGTCTCACTCTATTTACGTGAATGACTCTAGACAAAATTCAAGCATGCCAGGGCAAGCAGATTCGATCATATCCAAGACCTTCTCAAAGCCATCATTACCACCATAATACGGGTCAGGAACATCTGGGATCATTCGACCATCTAACTCAGTAGATATAAAGCTTCCCAATAATCGTATGTGTTCATCTGAATCTTTGGCAATACTTTTCAGTTCACTCAAATTATCGTGATCCATAGCAACAATCAGATCAAATTCATTAATATCATTTTGATTAACCTTCCGTGCAGTAGATATTAGTTGGTAACCTCGACGAGTAGCCGCTTGCAGCATACGTTGATCTGGCGGTGAACCTTGGTGATAACCAAGCGTCCCTGCTGATTCAACAAGAATAGATTTTTGTTGTCCCGCTTTTTGAATATAGTCCCTAAATACTCCCTCGGCAGCAGGAGAACGGCAAATATTACCCATGCAAACAAATAAAACTTTATATTTTTTTGACGTTATCGCCATAAAATAATACTCAATCAGTGTACATATTAAAAGTTTGGCAAACCAAATAGCCTTAAGATGTTTTTAAAATTGTAGCGCCCGTGGTTTTTTTAGACTCAACCGCCGCATGAGCTTTTGCCGCATCTTTAAGATCATAAGACTGATTTATCTTTATCTTCACCTCACCGGAGTCGATAACATCAAATAATGCGTTTGCCCCTTCAGTCAATTCATCACGAGTAGTTGCGTAGTGTAGTAAGGTAGGTCTGGTCAAAAACAAGGATCCTTTTCTCATTAGATGCAGAATATCAACCGGTGGCACAGCACCTGTTGCATTGCCATATGTTACCATTAGACCACGTGGACGAAGGCAATCTAGCGAAGCATTAAATGTATCCATACCCATAGAATCAAATGCCACGTCAACGCCCTGACCATTGGTCAATTCCTTAACTGCCATCGCAATATCGTCACTGGAATAATTGATAACAGCATCACATCCATTATCTTTTGCCGCATTAATTTTATCATCCGATCCAACGACACCAATAATATGGGCAGACATTTTTTTTGCCCATTGACAGAGAATAGTACCAACGCCCCCTGCTGCAGCATAAACCAGAATAGAGTCTCCGGATTTTAGTTGCCATGTTTTATGAATCAAATACCATGCCGTTAATCCTTTAAGAAAAGCTGCTGCAGCAATATCATCTGTTACATTATCTGGTATCTTAATCAAATGTTGAGCATTTATAGTCCGTTGTTCACTGTAAGCACCAATATCAGAAATAGCATAAACCACTCTGTCACCTACATTTAGAAAATCCACAGTATCATCGATTTCTTCAACCACCCCCGCCGCTTCACTTCCAGGTATAAAAGGTAGTTCACATGGATACAGACCTTTGCGTCGATAGGTGTCTATCATGTTAAATCCTATTGACGTATGACGTATTCGTGCTTCTCCGACGGACAGAGCAGGCAACTCGGTCTTTTCCCAAAGCATGACCTCTGGCCCACCTGTCTCATGTACAACTATGGCATTAGTCATTGCGATACTATTCAGAATTTAACTTATCAAAAACAACCATGATTGATGTCAAATAATCATCTTCAGAAATTGCATTTGTTAACTGCAATGCAGGAGGACTCAACAATTTTACGTATTCTGGATTGTTTGAAACTTCAGAATCAAAATTGAATTCAGAATATAGTGATAAGGCAATCAGTATCATTGAGACTGATACGGCAGTTCGTATCCGTTGAATTGAAGATTGATTGACTGCCAATAATAAATTACACCATAACAACGCCGCAATGAGACAGAATTCAAAAATTAACATTATGGCTAAACTAAAATAATAGTTGAGAGTATTGAATAAAATTAATTCAAACAGGGATGTCAATAAAAACTGTGCAAGAATAAACACCAAAATTACAGTAATCTGTTTTTTGAGATTTGCCTCATGCTTGAATACACGGCCAATAACTGACCAGAATATCCCCGTCAATAAAGCTCCACCAAGAACAACCAGTTCAGTATTGATAATCTCCTGCCATTTAAATTCGGCAAACATGTTCAACCATTGATCCATTGCGTGGATTAATGAAACTAATATTATTGCGATAACAAAAGCAAAAGGATTGTCCAATATTTGAGGCAATGTGCTGACCTCACTATTATCCAACGCATCAGGTACCGGATGATCAGGGGAAAACAACCTTATTACTGTTTTACCAATCCGAAATTGGCTACCAGAATTGAGTGCAGCTTTACTATCAATTTTTTGGTTATGGTCAGAATATATACCGTTCAGGCTATTTAAATCGTTAAGTATTAAATGTCCATTTTCATCTGTTGCAATCATTGCATGATGAGGACTTACTTCGGTATCGGAGACGATGAGATCATTATCAAACGCTCTGCCTATGGTTATTCGTTCCCCCTCTAGTTTACGAATATCCTCAGCACGACCTGGTTGCGTCTGTATTTTAAATATTAGTTCCATGTGATATTAGACAAGAATTTTTCAGTGAATTTGACTGCCATATCCATGCTGACACCCGCTAAGGTAAAATGACTAACCAAACCCTGGTGATTATCGTGCAGTGAGGCACCTAGATATAATACATCGTACAATCCAGGATATTCCTTATACTTCCTGGCACAAAATGTCCCTTTAGTAACGATCTCATTACCCACATTTGAATCCTTAGCATGAAAATTTTCTTGACATACATAATTTGAAATATCTTCCTTGTCGGCATAATTGTCGGGACCGACATTTTGTATTTGTGACTCATAAAGATTGTAAAACTGGAAAGAGTTCAATTCATCCGATTCCAACCAGTTAAATTGATAAACAATATTTCCGGTAATAAAGCTACCAGAAATAAATATATATTCATCCTGACTACATATGCTGGCAAAATTTTCATAGGCTATATCAGCTCCGTCTTCAGAAGACCCCCAACATCTAATATATCCTGCAATCTCATTTGGTATCGTCGCACCTTTAAAATCTGAGGTCAGCCACTGCGTATTTACAAGGTCGTTTATTATTACTTCCTGGTTCTTTGTAAGCTGTTCTGTAATCGTAGATTTATAAGCATCAATGGGTATTGGCCCATTTCTTGGTCGATGAACCAGTTCTACCAATCTTTCAAGAGGGACCAGGAAGCTAATCTGATTACCCGCAGTGGATACATTCACACCAATGACCTGACCGTCAGAATTCAACACAGGTCCACCACTCATGCCTGGATTAATTGACCCGGAAAAATGGATTCGTTTATAAAGGCTATGACTTGGTATCCCGTTATACGTGCCAGGCACAACAGTAAGTCCCAGATCATGAGGGTTGCCAATGGAATATATTGATTCCCCTTGTATGGGCAAGGAATCAGCCAGCTCGAGATATTCAACTTGCACGTCATCTTTCCTTAGCAAGGAAAGATCATTTATTACATCAATATCGATAAGTTGTAATTCACCTTCAACCCCATTATTACTAACGTATTCAATACGATATTTATCTGGATAGCTGATATATTCTGACACAACATGATAATTGGTTATGACATCACCATCATGACTAATTTGAAAACCTGACCCCAGAGCGGCTTGTTTACCCGTTGCCTGTTCGATTATGCGAATTTGGTAGATTCGATTACTATATGCATTGAATAATGACGTAGCATCTTGCCCGTATAGCATAGTACTAAATAGAAATAATCCCAGCGCACCCAGAAAATACAAAAATGTTGTTCGTTTATTTATGTTAGTTTCCATGTGTAATCAATGGCTCTATGAGTTAATTATTATTCTGTGCATTGTACGATATATAGATTCGCATTACAGCCACATGAAATTTTATCCAATAAATCATATTATGACGGCGTCTGTCTAATACTTTAGACATGACTATAACTTTACCCATAAGCTAGCGAGGAACAAAATGGCCCAATATATAATGAGCATGCTCCGTGTCGGCAAGATAGTCCCGCCAAAGAAGGAGATACTCAAGGATATTTCACTTTCATTCTTTCCCGGTGCAAAAATAGGGGTTCTTGGTTTAAATGGTTCGGGTAAATCTACCTTATTGCGAATCATGGCAGGTCTGGACAACGACATTGAAGGGGAAGTACAACCATTGGCCGGGATTAAAATCGGTTACTTATCCCAGGAACCAGAACTGGATCCGGAAAAAGATGTACGCGGTAACGTAGAAGAAGGTGTCAAAGAGGTTAAAGACCTGCTGGATAAATTCAATGAAATTAGTGCAGCATTTGGTGAAGAAGATGCCGACTTTGATGTGCTGATAGAACAACAAGGTAAACTTCAGGAAAAACTGGACAGCTGTGATGCCTGGGACCTTGATCGAAAACTGGAGATCGCTGCAGATGCCCTGCGCCTGCCAGAATGGGATATGGACGTAACCAAGTTATCGGGGGGGGAACGTAGACGTGTTGCCCTATGTCGTTTGCTGCTGTCAAACCCGGACATGTTATTACTGGATGAACCCACCAACCATCTGGATGCGGAATCTGTTGCATGGCTAGAACGTTATTTACATGATTTTGATGGTACTGTTGTGGCCGTCACCCATGACCGCTATTTTCTGGACAACGTTGCGGGTTGGATACTGGAACTAGATCGTGGTTACGGAATTCCCTGGGAAGGAAACTACTCTTCCTGGCTGGAACAAAAAGAACAACGACTGGTAACGGAAGATAAACAGGAAAGTGCACGTACCAAGGCCATGAAAGAAGAACTCGAGTGGGTTCGTGCCAATCCCAAGGGACGTCAGGCAAAGTCCAAGGCCCGTATCGCGCGATTTGATGAACTTTCATCCAACGATTATCAAAAAAGAAACGAGACGCGGGAGATTTATATACCCCCAGGTCCACGTCTAGGTAACCAGGTGGTGGAGTTTGAGAAGGTTAGTAAAGGGTTTGGAGAAAGGATACTTTTTCAGGATATAAGTTTTAATCTTCCACCTGGTGGAATCGTTGGTGTCATAGGACCAAATGGCGCGGGGAAAACCACCCTGTTTAGAATGATTGTTGATGCGGAAAAACCTGATTCGGGTTCAATAAAAATTGGTTCCACTGTGCACCTCGCCTATGTAGACCAGTTTCGAAATGATCTGGATGACAAAAAAAATGTCTGGGAAGAGATCTCCGACGGACTGGATATCATCACCGTGGGTTCCTACCAGGTACCGTCCCGCGCGTATTGTGGACGATTTAATTTTAAAGGTGGTGACCAGCAGAAACAGGTCGGTACATTATCAGGTGGTGAGCGAAACCGCTTACATTTGGCAAAGCTATTGCGCTCAGGTGGTAATGTCCTGTTACTTGATGAACCCACGAATGATCTTGATGTTGAAACCTTACGTGCGCTGGAAGATGCGATACTGGAATTTCCAGGGTGTGCAGTTGTAATATCACATGATCGATGGTTTCTGGATCGTATTGCCACCCACATCCTGGCATTTGAAGGCGATTCAGAGATAGTCTGGTTCGAGGGAAACTTTGCCGATTACGAGGCCGATAGAAAACGACGCCTGGGTAAGGATGCAGATACACCAACTCGTATCAAATATAAGAAGTTGCAATAAGGGTTTATAACCTAGCGCTATCCCTAGTAGTGAAGAGATAGAGAACTAATTTCGAAATTATTATTGAAACTAGATTAACGTTTTTAATAACTGGCAAAATAAAGCATAGCGCAGCGGCGCTTTATTTTGTCCATGTTAATTTTCTTGTTAGGCATTTTTATCTATTGTTCTAATATTTGCTAGGTACCCTGCATAATGATGACTCAACTAGTGGGATATTAAAATTATATTTGTTTAATAAATCCTGAACAATACCCTTAAACTCGCTAGTTGCATTAGGGGATAAATGTATTTCCTTCACTACACCAGCAAGATCAAAAGGTACTGAAACTCCCTTTAAATCTCCTGATTTAGCTCGAAAGTAAAATCGTGCTTCCTCTTCCGAAGCGTACCGCACGTCTTTGTAGCCCAAAGGATTACTATGCATTGGGCTATTAGAGGTGTCTGAAAAATTCCTATAGTCAATTACAGCGAGTCTAATATCTCCAAAATTTTGAAATGATTTTCGTATACGATCTAAGTCAACGACAATAGCAATCCCTTCTTTCAATGTTGCATATTGATTCCAAATAGCAACCGAATCATATGGGCTATAACGCCAACAAGATATACAAAAGGATTCTTGCCATTTGTGAATATCTTTTCTAATAGATGATAGAAGTGTGTCAGATAAATCAGAAAGATTAATCAAACTTTTTTCTATTTTACCTTGTTTGTCCATTGGCAGCCCACTGACCATTAGGCGTGAAGCTATTACAAACGATTCTCGATGGCTTGCAACAGCACGATTGTATTCACGAGCAAATGAATCTAACTTCCATTGAAATAATTCACGCTGGGATGGCTCATCCATTGTAAATTCATGAGGGTCTTCAAAGAATTGTGGTCGTGAAAACCATATAGTTTGATTCTGGAGCATATTCACAAATTTTGTTAGTGTAAAATATCTCCATAACTTATTAGGAAGAGTTCTTATTCCTGGAGATATGTCCTGAGAACCAATTATTCTAGGACGTTCATAATCTTTAATTATGAGCATACCGTTGTCTAAAGCTTCATTTTCTGTGACAAACAGAAATGAACAATTTATTTCATTTAGATATTGAATAAAATTTGCACGGCATGTATCAACTCGAGTATCCCTGTCCTTTTTGAAAACTTCTGGGTGGTTAGCTCTAAATTTTGAGTCTCCCCCTTCTTGTAAAGTATGAACAGAAGGGTGTGCATAAAAGATTTTCTGAAACTGAACATAGTTAACATCCAAACCATGGAACAGCCATTTTAAATCATTAGGAATATTGTTATTTACCCATTCCACAATTTTGGGGTGTTGCTCAGAATTAGGTTGGTAATGAATATGTAATTCTCTAAATTCTAGAAGTGTTTCACCTAAACTATTAGTTTTTTCTAGACTAGGAAATAGCGGTAATGGGTCAGGACCAGTCCAATCCCCTGTTGGCAACTCAGCATCCCACTGCTTGATTTTAAGAATATGGGGAGTATTGTCTTTATTATTCTCCAATATCATTACCTATTAATTTAGTACTATTGAAGTGGTCTACTAATACCGGACACCGAGTTAAGGCGGTAAACTGCCAAAACGAGGTGAACGATGACGACACAAAAACGAACAAGACGGAAGTATACAGAAGACTTCAAACGCGATGCGGTAGCCC
>JBNMOP010000060.1:0-16210 GCA_051275005.1 Gammaproteobacteria bacterium
ATGATCATGAAAGGCAGTCAATGTTCCCTTGTCATCCAGCGCACCTTTCATGGAATGAAATCCACCAACTCGATAAAAGTCGTGAGCCATATCATCTTCACGGGTCCATTGTAATTTTACCGGGACTCCCGCTCGTTCAGATATTGCTGCGGCCTCACAGATATAATCATTCATCAAGCGTCTGCCAAAGCCGCCACCGCAGCGAAGTTGATGTAGAAGAATGTTTTCTTCTGCAATACCAAGCAGCTTTGACACAGCGGATACGCCGCGTGCAGGGCGCTGTGTTGGCGCCCAAATTTCTGCTTTACCATCATGTACCCAGGCAGTACAGTTTTGTGGTTCCAGTGGCGCGTGAGGTAGAAACGGGTATTCATAAAATGACTCGACGGTATTGCTGGCTTCGGCAAATTTTTTATCGACGTCACCGAAGTTAATCAGTTTTTCACCCTTTGATTTCTTTGCAATTTCACGTGCGTTTACAGTGGCTTCACTCCAACTAGCCTTGGTAGCGTTGGATTCATCCCAGACAACTTTCAATTTTTTCTTTGCACTGATCGCAGCCCAGGTGGAATTAGCAATAATTGCTACGCCAGGCATCAATTCAGTTGGTTCGTTGTTACCCTTTAAGACAAATGCATCAATTACACCGGGAAGAGATTTAATCTCATCGAGATTTGCGTCTTTAACACTGCCACCTGTGGCAGGGCATTTTTCATATGTGGCAAAACGCATATTAGGCACTACGGTGTCGATTCCGAATAACGGTTTACCCGTGACAACTTGCATATTATCAACACCACCGATACGTTGACCAAGTAACTTAAATTCTGATCGTTTTTTAAGCACCAGCGAATCTTTATCCGGCACCGGTTGGTTTGCAGCATTTGCTGCAAGCTTTGCATAACTGGCTTTTCGACTGGTACCGTCGTGATACACATAACTGCTTTCGGTGCGGCATTCTGTGGCTGGCACTCCCCAATCATCGGCCGCAGTGGAAATAAGCATCGCCCTGGCGGAAGCGCCAGCTATGCGAACTTTATCCCAGGCGGAGGTGAGTGAGTTGGAGCCACCGGCGGATTGTCTGCCGTAAATACCTTCGTTAATGGGTGCTTGTTCCACTATTACGTCTTCCCAATTGGCGTCCAGTTCTTCAGCTATGATCATGGGCACAGACGTTTTAATACCCTGTCCAATTTCCGGGTTAATTGAATAAACATAGATCTTTCCGTCTGTCGCAATTCGAATATATTCATTCGCAGTAAATTCATTTCCTGTCGCCGCGGATGCGGAAGATATGGAATTTTTAAGTGATATGCCAAGAACCAATCCTGAGCCTGAAATACCTGTCAGTTTCAGGAATGTGCGCCGGTCAATTACGCGCATTTCAAATGGACTTTCGACTGTCTGTTCCATCTCATCAATTATGTTATTAACGATATTAGAGTTCATACGTTACCCCCAGTCTTTAATGTGTTGCCGGAGATTTTTGCGGCGGCGGTACGTATCGCCCTGCGGATGCGGATATATGTTGCGCAACGGCAAATATTGCCACTCATTGCAGTGTCTATATCTTCGTCAGATGGATTTGAGTTATCTCTTAAGAGGGCTGCAGCAGACATTATTTGTCCTGCCTGACAGTAACCGCATTGCGGTACATCATGTTCAATCCAGGCCTCCTGCAATGGATGGAGGACGTCATCACTTGAGGCTATACCCTCTATAGTGGTAATTTTCATGCTCACAGCTGAAGAAGCTGGTACGGAGCAAGAACGCACTGGTTTACCATCAAGGTGTACGGTACATGCCCCACAATAACCGCCTCCACAACCAAACTTTGTTCCTACCAATCCGACATGATCCCTGAGTACCCATAATAATGGTGTGTCAGCTTCTATATCGGTTACTTGATAATTTTTACCGTTCACATCTAACTGTAAATCTGGCATTTACCTTTCCCTCCAATTACTTAGATCATTAGTGTTACATATGCGTCGATGACTGACAATACTACGCCTTGATTTCCTGCGTGTAATGTCTGTTATTGACGATAACCGTTTAGGGACATTAATCTTACTTTTAAATCCATCAGCCTGACCTTAATTAATGATGTATTTTCAGGGCCAATGCGTATTAATAATTTTTGACCTGCATTCAGGGCTTCAAGTTCAGGATCTGCATATTTGTAGTAAACCGTGGGTTGAATCAGTTTAACTGGCCCTGACACGTCTTTTGTGTCCAATAATGTATCAATCACCTCAATTAATCTGTCATTAAAGTAGCGATCCGGATATCCCAGTTCTATATATGCTTCCTGAAACAAGGGATAAAGGTAAGTATAAATCTGGGTCAGGCGATCCAGGTCCAGCGAATTAATCAGATTAATAAATGGGATATATCGTTGAAAGTTATCGGAATCAAGATAGATACTGTCATCTTCTGACAAGGTCACCATAAATGTACCGCCAGGTGGTCGAAAGAAATAATATTTCTGTGGAAGCATTCTAGCTGTGAGGTTATCAACTATGACGACAAAATTTCTGATGAAAGTTTTAAACAACAATAATTCTGATAGAGATGGTTCGGTAATGACTTCTTTAAATTCTTCTTCAACAGCTAAATCGCTTTCGTCCAGTATAGGTAATGGTTTTACAGGTTCAAATTCAGCTATTACTTCTGGCACTGGATATTGAATAGGTGGAGGTGCTTCCTCAATAACTTGTTTCACCTGGGTTGGTGGGGAGATTTCAAATGAAACAGGTGTAACTTGTTTGGGTTGTCTAAGATAAAATGCATAAAACAAGGCGACAATAAAAACACTAACGGCTAAGCCCAAAAAAAATTTATTCATGTGTTTATCTTTTTGCGATAATAAGTAGCTATAATTTTAGTTCAGAATCTTGTTTAGTGATATGGCTATATGACTATAATTAATTGAGGAAGTTTAAATGTGGCTAAAAACAGATTCGTGTTTTTAATGATACGGTTTTGGCCTGAATATGCATGACCTGGTAATAATTGGTGGTGGAATTCATGGCGCGGGAGTTGCACAAGCCGCGGCTGCAAGCAGGTATTCTGTTCTGTTACTGGAACAATCCGGCATAGCGAGCGGTACTTCCAGTCGATCCAGTAAGCTTATCCATGGTGGCCTTAGATATCTGGAGTCGTTGGAATTATCACTGGTGAAAGAAAGTCTACATGAGCGTCGATTATTGTTAAAACTCGCCCCGGATCTGGTAAAGCTCGTGCCATTTAATATCCCTGTCTATAAATCTACACGCAGACGACCCTGGCAGATCAGACTCGGTCTAGGGTTGTATGCACTACTGGGAGGGCTGCAACAAGACAATCGGTTTAAAAAAATTGCGCGTTCACATTGGGAAGGTCTGGATGGATTATCGACCACAGACTTGCAGGCCGTTTATCAATATCAGGATGGTCAGACGGATGATGCCTCACTCACCCGCGCTGTTATAAGATCAGCACAATCATTCGGTGCCGAAATTGTAATTCCGGGTAAATTTGTCAGTGCAAATATTAGACCTGGTGAAATTGAGTATGAATATCTAATGAATGGTCAGTGTATTACGGGCAAGGCCAGGGTTCTGGTTAATGCGGCGGGCCCATGGGTAAATCATGTTCATAAACAAATTACACCTCATGTTGCGGGACAGGCGATTGAATTGGTAAGGGGTACACATATCAGCATAGCGGGTTCAATCAAATCTGGAATTTTTTATCTTGAATCTCCGGAAGATGGCAGGGCAGTATTCGTGATGCCTCGCGATGGTAATATATTAATAGGGACAACCGAGGAATTGTTCCTGGATACAGATCCGGCCAATGTTAAGCCCACAGAAAAAGAGCAGGAATACTTGCTCAGGGTTTTACGCTATTACTTCCCGGAATTTACATCCGCTGGCCTAGAAATTATACAATCCAGTTTTGCAGGGTTGCGGGTCTTGCCCCTGGGCAAGGGTAAGGCCTTTAAACGCAGCAGGGAGACGATTCTTATTGCTGACAATAATAATAATCCCAGACGCATCAATATTTATGGCGGCAAATTGACAACATACCGTTCTACTGCAGAAAAGGTCATGTTACGACTGGCAGCATCATTACCAGAAACCAGAAAATTTGCTGATACCCGAGAGCTTGTTTTATCTGCCGAATAAGATTTGGGAAGCTCTGAATAAGTCCATCATGGATTTTTCAGAGCACGTGAAATAAAAGTATTATTTTTATTTCGCTCATAAAATCAAAAAGCACAAGTATTTGATTTTGGCCGCACATCCCTGTGTGGCAGGAAGCTCTGACTTAATCAGAGGTTCCTTAGCTATTTGTCAAATCTTGCTCAAGTTGTTTTGTTGTAAGTAGCGCTACGCCTATGTTGCGCATTTCGTTTTCACCTTCCTCATAAAGTTTAGATATAGCATCTTTGACAAGGACGATTCGAAAGTCTCGTTCACTTGCCTCGTAAATACTGGTCCTGGGACAATTTGGAAAGTTACAACCTGTGAATATAAGGGTATTAATATTTAGTTCTGATAGAAATGTCTCCAGGCCAGTTTTATAAAATGCCCCCCATCGGGGTTTATACATAATGAATTCGTTATGTCCTATTTTCTGAAAGCTACCTGACAATAATTCATTAGCGTTCAATCTGACAGATTTATCTGGAATTAATTCTTTCACCAATTCCGCGCCTTCTGATTCGGGGGCAACGATTTGTGTCCCTGTTCCAATCACTTCTCGTCTACACAACTCTGCATTGGAACCATCACTGAGATACAGTCTGACTACATGAATTATTGGCCATTCATTTGCGCGGTATATAGCCAGTAATCGAACCATGTTTGGGATAACCTCTTTGGTCCCGCTAATATAAACAGGCGCATTGTCTAAAGTGAAGTCATTCTGGGTGTCTATAGTTATGAGGGCAGAGCGCTCAAAGTGAGGTTCTATATGTTTATTCATTCGTTAATTCGAGAGGCTAGTTTCAGTCTGATTTGATCTAAAGTATCGATATATATTATTCCAGAGATAGCGATTCACCATTAAAAACTGAGATATCTGCCAGTGTATTAGGATCAACGCCTTCAAGACAGGCCACATTAAATCCATAGGATGTTGGGTCTAGCCGTCGTCGATGATGGGTATAGATACCACAGATGCTACAAAAATAATGTTCAGCCACCTTGGTATTCCATTTATATGATGTCAATACCTCTTCACCTTGAATAACGCGAAACTGTTCCATAGGCACGCAGGTCATTACAGCATTTTTTCTTTGACATAGTGAACAGTTACAACGGCGCAGATTTTCCAGACCATTATCCAAATCTATTTCAAACCTAACTGCCTGACAATGGCAACTTCCGTTAACAGTCTCCATCTATGAGCCTCTTGGAATTATAAAAGATTTATGTGGCACGAATATTTTTGGCATTACAAGTTTAGTTTGTTTTAAATTTCTGCCTTACCTCTTCTATGCCGCCTGCATTTGTGACATTGGTATATCCTAGTTCTTCCAGTGCCGTTTTTGCAATACCCGCTCGTTGGCCGCTGCCACAGTAAAAGAAGATAGGTGCGTCTTTATCAGAAACAAATTGAGAAATATTATTTGTAATATCTGTGTGTGAAATATTTGAATGACCTGTGATCGAGGATTGTTGATATTCCATTGGAGTTCTTACATCAATCCAGGTATCCATGCTTTCTTTTTCTAACATTGATGAGTAGCCTTATAGTGTAAAAATTATTAGTATAACTATATTTGCTGGTAAATAATTTAACATTAAAATTCTCTTGATTGAGGTAATGGCGATCGCCTGAATTTTTAATCATAGATTAGTCATCACTTTCGTCATTGTTAAGATGAGTGAGAATTACTAACTTATCTTATCGTCTAATATCTGTCACATAGACAGATATTAGATATAGAAAAATGCTAAACTCCTTGCTCGTTTTGTACTAACCGGTGATACAACTATGCAGCAGCATGCGCAGGATCTCTTTTCCTACCGTCAATTTTGGGCAAAAAAATTATTACCTGCACCAGTGTTACCCACGTCCCGGGAAGAGATGGATCTGCTTGGTTGGGATGCCTGTGACATAATCATAGTTTGTGGTGATGCCTATGTGGATCACCCTAGCTTCGGTATGGCGCTGGTAGGTCGATTGCTGGAATCCCAGGGCTTTCGTGTTGGTATCATCTCCCAACCCGACTGGACCTCTGTGGATGCATTTCAAGAATTGGGTCCACCCAATTTATTTTTCGGTGTGTCTGCGGGAAACATGGATTCCATGGTGAATCGATATACCTCGGACCGTAAAATACGCTCCAATGATGCCTATACCCCCGGCGGCGAACCCGGCAAACGTCCAGATAGAGCAGTTGTTGTTTATTCTCAAAGATGCAGGGAAGCCTATGTAGATGCACCAATTATTATTGGTGGTATAGAGGCCTCTCTACGACGTATTGCCCACTTTGATTATTGGTCTGAGAAGGTGCGACGTTCAATATTATTGGACAGCAAGGCAGACCTGCTTGTTTTTGGTAATGCAGAACGGCAAATCGTTGAGATTGCCCATCGCATTGCCGCGGGTGAAAATGCCCGTGATATTCACGATCTAAGAGGCACCGCCTTTACGGTAAAATCCATACCAACAGATTGGACGGAGATCGACTCCAGCAGTATTGATACCCCGGGGCCGCAGGCGCCCCACCCAGATCCCTATGCGATGACCCCAACCAGGTCACCAAAGACAACAGTAGATGAAGAGGGTAAACCCGAAAAAATTATTACGCTGGAAAGATTTCATCGCAAAGGTGAGGCAGCAAATTCCGTGGTTCGATTGCCCTCGTATGATCAGGTCAAGCAAGACCCTGTCATGTATGCCCACGCGGCCAGGGTCATGCATCTGGAAACTAATCCTGGCAATGCCCGAGCACTGGTGCAACGTCATGGTGATAAAGATGTGTGGTTAAACCCGCCGCCGATACCATTAAAGACACAAGAGATGGACGGGGTATATGAATTACCCTATACGCGACTGCCGCATCCTTCCTATAACAATGAGAAAATACCGGCCTACGAGATGATCCGGTTTTCAGTCACCATCCAGCGTGGTTGTTTTGGCGGCTGTTCGTTTTGTTCCATCACGGAACATGAAGGACGCATAATTCAAAATCGATCCGAGCGATCTATATTACAAGAAGTCGAGACCATCAGGGACACGGTGCCGGGTTTCACCGGTGTCATATCTGATCTGGGTGGACCCACGGCAAACATGTATCGCATTGCCTGTAAGTCTCGGGAAATCGAAAGCAAGTGCCGCAAACCTTCCTGCGTTTATCCCGGTGTATGCCCGAATTTAAATACCGATCACACATCATTAATACAGTTATATCGCAAGGCCAGGGAGATCCCCGGGATCAAAAAAGTACTTATCGCTTCAGGTGTACGCTATGACCTGGCGATTAAATCACCGGCCTATGTCAAGGAATTGGTGACCCATCACGTGGGTGGATATTTAAAGATTGCACCAGAGCATACCGAGCAGGGGCCGTTATCGAAGATGATGAAACCTGGAATGGGTGCCTATGATCGATTTAAACAGTTATTTGATCAGTATTCCAAGGCGGCGGGTAAGGAGCAATACCTGATACCTTATTTCATCGCCGCGCATCCCGGCACCACAGATGAAGACATGATGAACCTGGCGATATGGTTAAAACAAAATGGTTTTCGTGCCGATCAGGTACAGACCTTCTTGCCATCGCCTATGGCCCTGGCCACTGCTATGTACCACAGTAATAAAAATCCCTTACGAAAGGTCAGTCGTGACAGTGAATCCGTCCCTGTGGCTAAAGGCATTAAGGTAAGGCGTTTGCATAAGGCTTTTTTGCGCTACCACGACCCGGCTAACTGGCCGATGCTACGTGTTGCCTTAAAACGCATGGGACGGGCTGACCTCATCGGTGCAGGGAAACGCTGTCTCATACCGCTTTCGCAACCAGGCAAGGCGAATAACACAAGGATTCAAACGACTAGTAAACCATTCCTTACCCAACATACAGGATTGCCACCATTACCAACTGTGCAACGTAAGCGAAGGGTTAAAAAGACGCGACTCTAGCTGCATTTCTATGTTGATGTTCATCATCGCCTAATCTACATTATAGACAGCTACAGAATATTGATTTCTCCTAGTGTGACTTTTAAACCACAATATTTGATTATTTAAATTCATCGTACCGATACGATAATATATTATTTATATTTATATCAGAATCGTATGAGGAAATTGTTAAATTCCAGTTAAATATAAGTAATTAATGATATTAATTTGTAAAACTATTTATACCACTAAGCTTGACAAATTCACTGTAAAATAATGTAATATCGCGCTGTGATTAGGAGACTAAGGTTTTATACGTTGTGTAAAAGTCACTTTAGTGTTAAAAAATTTATTAAATTCAATAAGATAGAGGTTTAAAAATGTCATTTAGAAACCGTTCAATAGGTAAATTATTTATCTGGGGTGCAATGATTGTGACCATGTCATTAGGTCAGGTTATGGTAGCCCAGGCTCAGGTACTGGAAGAAATTGTCGTGACCGCACAGCGTCGTGAACAGAGTCTCCAGGATGTCCCCGTTTCTCTTCAGACCTTCCAAGGTGATGAACTCACTCGTCAGGGTTTCGATACTCTGAGTGAATTGACTACCTATGCCCCCGGTCTTGTGATTAAAGCCGGCTCTGAAGAACAAGGTTTAATCCTTCGAGGCGCTGGTACCCAGAGTAAAAATCTTGGTATTGAACAGGGAGTACCTACCTTTATAGATGGCATTCATATGGGTCGTGGTTCTCAGGTGTTAAATTCTTATATGGATATTCAGCGTGTTGAGGTTCTGAAAGGACCGCAACCTGTATTCTTTGGTCAGAACGCTGCTGCGGGTGCCTTGAACATCGAGACCCGTAAACCTGGTGATGCATGGGAAGGTAATTTGACTGGAGAGTTTGGTAATTTTGGTAAGAAGGTTGTTGAAGGTGCATTCGGTGGACCGGTTACAGATACCTTTGGTGTTCGGGTAGCCGCAAAGTATTATCGTCTGGAAGGATTCATGCGGGATTTTTTCACCGGTGATAAATTCCCCGAGCGAGAATATCAGACATTCCGAATCACCACCCAATGGACCCCTACAGATAATTTTCAGGCAACCTTTAAATTCGAAACTGCCAGTAATGATCTAGGTCCTAGAGTAAACGTGGTTGCCCTGGATAAATTTGGCAATCTCAATGATGCCGATTTGACACATGGATTAAGGATACCCATAACTGGCCTATTGAGTGCAAATATTGCTCCAACAACATTGGGAGTAGGTGAAATTACTAATCTGGGCTACCGATATGGACCCACCTATATCAACCCTAGAGTAGAGTCGCAGTTAGGTGTTGCCCAGGGATTACCCGCCTTGACTGAGGCCTCAGGCAGTAATTCCGGAATTGTGCTTGATTTTACAGAGTGTCAACGAGCCGGTGGACTGCAGGTATTTCAACCCGGTGATGCCCTTAGCAATGGTGAGACAGTTGCAGGTGCCGGTGGAACCGGGACGCTTCCCATAAGACCATCACAGTTTGAAAGTTGTAACCATGCCGATGAATCAGGTTCAAAACCCTGGCATGCCATTATGGACCTCAACTATACCTTTGATAATGGTATCGAATTGGCATCCAAGACCGGTTATAGCGGGCAGAAGTTTTATAATTCCCCTTTCAATTCAGGCGGCGGAGCATTTGCTACTAACTCACGCGCCCGTGGAGAATTCTTTGGTCAATGGAGCGAGGAGATACGCTTATCTTCACCAACAGGTGGTCAAATAGAATGGATGGGTGGTCTGTACTGGCAGAAGAATACTCTTAATGCCTGGTCCGATGCCTATCGAGCCAACTCCCGTAATCCATTGCGTGCAACTCGTACCTATGATGATTCAAAATGGATCAGTGGCTTTGCGACAGTAACTTTTAATTTCCTGGATAACCGGGCCTCGATTGATATAGGTGCCCGTTATACTGATATACATAAAGAAGGCGGGGGTCAGAACCGGGTAGCTGAGTGGATAGTTGAAGACTCCATTACCGGAGATCTGGTGCAGCTGCCTTATGGAATGGATAATACCGATAGTGATGCAGACCGGGATCTGGCTACAGGGACATTTTTGGCTGCCAACCCAGGTTTGATCAATGCATCGGTTGTTGGACGTACAGTCATTACCAGTAATTGTGCTCGTTTATTGGGTAGTAATGACCCCCTTGGTCGAGGTAACGTTGGTTCTCAGCGCTGCGCATCCAATGCAGCTACTATTGATGATACCTCTTTTGATCCACAGATAGTTTTACGTTATCGACCGAGTGATGATGTCTCTCTTTATGCTAAATATGCCACGTCCTTTAAGTCAGGTGCGTTTGATATGGCTGTGTCAGAGATTACAGCAGATGTGGATGACTTTACTTTTGGTCCAGAGAATTACGATATTCTCGAATTCGGAGCAAGAGGGACTTTCATGGATGGCCGCATGGCGCTTGAGGCAACAATTTTTGCCACAAATATTAAAGGTAACCAGGTATCGTTCGTTGATCGTACTGAAGGAAGAGATAGAAATATTACCTCCAACGTAGGTGCACAGAAATCAGACGGTATCGAGTTCAGTGGCAAGTTTGCCGCCTCGGACCGCTTGACCCTCAGTGCTTATTTGGCCTTACTTGATGGCACGATCCTGGACTTTACTACATCAGTCTGTACAGATGATGACAGGGCACAAGGAAGATGTATTGCCTCAGATGGTAGTGGTCCTACTGTCGGAAGGGCGGCAGGTTCTGCAGATCGTTCTGGACAAGAGGCGAGGAATGCCCCAGATTGGCAGTACACTGTAATTTGCGTTACGAGTTGCCAACGATCTTAAGCGGTTATTACTCAAATTTTGATATAACGGTTCAAGGTACAGACAATTACACCACAGATCGTTCCTTCTCAGATGTTGTCGCCTACGATTCCTCATGGGATTTAAATCTGTCTTATGAGTTTGGTGGGGAAGACGACCGTTGGAGTGTATTGATGTATGCGCGAAACTTGCTGGAAGCTAAGCCTGTGTATAATGCTGCAAATGATTTTTCTGGTGAAGGTCTCATTGAGTCCAGCCTGCAGCTAACAACCTCAAACTTTGCGAGCTACGGTGCAAGGCTCAAATATAACTTTTTCTAAATAAAAGCTTTTTTTGTACTGAACGGGACATGACCATCAGGTCATGTCCCGTTTTTTTTTGTATAAATCTTTAATTTGTTGTCCATAGTAATAATTTGTTGTTAGCTTTATCCCTGCTGATATTTCCTTATCTGGGATAGAAAATGTGCTATTTAATGCCTTTAAAAACTCCAAAACAAATTGAAAAATATTAAAATAAACATAGGTACTGATTGAGCAATAGCAACGTCATTACAGCGAAATCAGGCCATACAGTTCACCCCTGTATCAGTCACCTGCACTGCACACGAGGATGACACAGATCTTTTCACCACAATGCGTCATGTCTGGTCATCAGGGGAAACATTAATTTAACTGAATTCGAACTCTAATTTTAAAAGTAGATCCGTTATCGGGGCAGGTCATAAGCTTGACAATTAAGCAGATTACCTTTGTAATGCGAATTGTATTTTGGAGTCTTGTGGTTGCTTTGTTGTATAAATGCCGCAAAATTTCATTAAAATTTATAAAATTCAATAAGATATGGGAGACTGTATGTCATCATTTACTCGTTCAATTACACAAACATTTACCTGGATAACCCTGATTTTAACCCTTGCACTGGGTCAGATCATGGTTGCTCAGGCACAGCAGTTAGAAGAAATTGTGGTCACCGCCCAGCGCCGTGAGCAGAGTCTCCAGGACGTCCCTGTATCACTTCAGACTTTTTCCGGTGATTCCATGTCCGACAAGGGTTTCGATACTCTCAACGAGCTGAGTCTTTACGCACCGGGCCTGGTGATAAAGAGTAGCTCCGAAGAGCAGGGCTTGATACTGCGAGGTGCTGGTACCCAGAGTAAGAACCTTGGTATTGAGCAGGGTGTGCCTACCTTTATTGACGGTATTCATATGGGTCGTGGTTCCCAGGTGTTGAATTCCTATATGGATATTGACCGATTAGAGGTTCTCAAAGGCCCTCAACCTGTATTCTTTGGTCAAAATGCTGCTGCTGGTGCGTTAAACATCACAACTCGCAAGCCTGGCGATGAATGGAATGGCTATATCAGTGGCGATTATGGTCGCTTTGGTAAGGCCATCGTCGAGGGTGCCTTTGGGGGACCCATCACTGATACCTTTGGTGTCCGTGTGGCCGCCAAGTATTACCGACTGGAAGGATTTTTGCGTGATTGGTGGACTGGTGAGGCCTTCCCCGAGCGTGAATACATGACCGGGCGTATTACCAGTGTGTGGCGACCCACCGAAAATTTTGAGGCCTCCTTTAAAGTGGAGATCGCTGATAATGACCTTGGTCCCCGGGCACAACCTCTGGTGTTTGATAAATTCAAATCCCTCGCGAAAGCCAAACTCATTCACGGTGAAGGTTCTCCAATAACCGGCCTTCTTACCGCCAACATTGGTCCAGTGGACCAGGGCATCGGTGAGTTTACCCGCACGGGTATAAAATATGGTCCGACATTCATCAGTCCAGATGCGGAATCCGACGCCAGAGAGGCGGTGGGTCTACCTCGCCTGACAGAGGCCTCTAGTAGTGCCTCAGGTTTCCTTTTTGGTTTTGGTATGTGCCAGAATGCCGGTGGCCTGCAGGTATTTGAATCCGGTGGGTTACAGCCGACACGGCCCGACGATTTTGAGAGCTGTGACAGGACGGATAAATCTGGTTCCAAGCCCTGGCATGCGATCATGGACCTGACCTATAACCTGGACAATGGTATCGAGTTGACCTCCACAACAGGTTACAGTAACCAGGAATTCTGGAATACCCCCTACAACTCCGGCGGAGGGGCCTTTGCCTCCAACGCCCGTTCCCGAGGCGAGTTCTTTAGCCAATGGAGCCAGGAATTCAGGGTGACTTCACCTACCGGTGGCCAGATTGAATGGATGGGTGGTTTGTACTGGCAGGATAATGACCTGGCGGCATGGTCTGATGCCTTCGTTGCCAGCCCACGACTGCCAATCCGCTCGACCCGTACCGAGGAAGACTCGAAGTGGATTAGCGGCTTTGCCACGGTGACGTTTAACTTCTTGGATAATCGCGCATCGCTGGACGTCGGCGCCCGATATACTGATATTCAAAAGGACGCCTTTGGTAAAAACCGTATCGGTGAATGGTATGTCTGGGATCCTGTCAATGAAGTCCCCTTCCGCTTGCCGTTTGGTATGGACAATACCGAAGCACGTAGATGTGCAGCTGGGGATACAATTGCTACCGATTCGGATTGTCCCTCAGATGGATCACCTGGACCTAATGCTGCTGAACTAAGAGATATCGCTACAGGGGCATTGATTGCCGCCAATCCCTGGCTGCCAAATGCCGAGGTCATCGGCCGCTCCAGGATCACCGGTAACTGCGATACGCTTTTGGGTGCCACCGACCCGGCGGGTAATATCTCCTCGAGTCGTTGTGTCAGTATTGTAAGCAGCATCGATGACAGTTCCTTCGACCCACAAGTGGTGTTGCGTTACCGTCCCAATGACGACATGTCCCTTTACGCCAAATACGCTACCTCCTTTAAGTCGGGTGCCTTTGACATGGGAGTCTCCACGGTCACACGATTCGAAGAAGACTTTGCATTCGGTCCGGAAACTTACGAGACCTATGAAGTGGGTGCCCGCGGGTCGTTCATGGATGGCAGAATGACGGCGGAGATCACCGGCTTCTTCACAGATATCAAAGGGGTGCAGGTGTCATACATCGACCCGATCCTTGAACGAAATATCACCAGAAACATCGCCGCGCAGGAATCCAAGGGGATTGAATTCAGTGGTCAGTTCGCGGCCACCGAGCGTATGACCTTGAGTTCGTATTTCTCCCTTCTTGATGCAACAGTGGTAGAGTTTGAAAATGCGTCCTGTGTAGAAGATGAAGTCTTGGCGGGTATTTGTATTGATGGTGTCGCCGACCGTTCCGGTGCGGAGGCAAGAAACTCTCCGGACTGGCAGTACACCGGTAACCTGGCGTATGAACTGCCAACCATTTTTGATGGTTTTGTCTCAAACTTTGATGCCACAGTGACCGGCACAGACAGTTATACCACGGACCGTTCCTTCTCCGATGTGGTTAGTTATCCCAAGGCCTGGGACGTCAATCTGTCCTATAGTGTTGGAGACATTGAAGGACGTTGGAGTATCCTGTTATATGGTCGTAACCTGATAGGCAATAGTCAGGTATACAACGCTGACTTAGACATTAGGGGAGAAGGGACTCTGGGATCAAGCGCGCAGTCATCCCTGTCCAGTTTTGCTTCCTATGGCGCCAGGGTGAAATTTAACTTTTTCTAAGTTTTAACTTTGTAGTAACGTAAGGGCGTGACCAACTGGTCATGCCCTTTTTTTTGATCAAAATAAAATCCATGTTTAATGTATATATTTACATATAAAACTGTTCAAAATACGCCGAAATAATGGCATTCCAGTAAAAGTAAAGCACATTCCTTCTCTTAGCGTAAGTTGAATTTCTAATACTTGTGTTTAATGAGAAAAATTATCGATTTAAACATAGAATAATCAGCAAATTTATAAACTATTTTTTTCGGGAAAAATAATTAGAAAATGCTAGAATTATGCTTAGATGTTAGATTGAAATAATGATATCTATGACGATATCATTTAAGTAGTTTGAAAATTGGTTAACCTGCTAGAATTTGTAAAAACATGTTGGGGGTGAGTTTGATAAAATTGCGTAAGTTATTTTGTGTCGGCAGTATCCACCTAATAACATTGACACTCTGTCTAAATATTACTGTCGCACAGGGTCAATCCAGTCGTGTTGGTAATTCAACTCAATACCGAAATCTCCTCAACCAATATTGTGTTTCCTGTCATAACGAGGCCTTAAAAACTGCAGGGCTGATGTTGGACAAGGCAAACATTGCTGATGTAAGTGAAGACCCTGCTCTTTGGGAAAGAGTTATCACCAAGCTCACCCTGCGAGCGATGCCACCCGTGGGTATACCAGCGCGTCCAGATGAAAAACAATATCAGGATCTCCTTTCCTACCTGCATACAGAATTAGATCTTGTTGCCCAGCAAGCACAAAATCCTGGTCGACCCACAGTTCATCGACTAAACAGGACAGAATATGCCAACGCTATTCGTGATCTTCTAGCACTGGATATAGATGCTGAATCCTTGTTACCGCCCGACAATCGTGTTGTGGGTGGGTTTGATAACATCGCAGAGGTTCTTTCGGTTTCACCCTTGTTAATGGAACGTTACATGTTTGCCGCAGGCAGGGTCGCGCGGTTGGCCGTTGGCCCGGCAACCATGCAACCGGCCAGTGAACAATATAATATCCCCGCAGAGTATAGACAAACCGCACAGATGAGTGAGGATCTGCCCTTTGGGTCCCGAGGTGGGACCGCCATTAACCACTTCTTTCCACAGGATGGTGACTACACCATCAAGATTAATCTCGAACGAAATATTGAAGGATACATCCGTGGCTTGCGTGAAGAACATACTATCGATGTCAGGCTGGATCATAAGCGTATTGGTTCCATGAAGGTGGGGGGTGAATTTCCTGGCCGGTCAGGGCCAATATTTACCGAAAATCAGGTAGTGCATTACTCCGGCGATCCGGAGCAAGTAGGATATGAATTTAATCTTGATGATAAGCTGGTATTTAAAATTCCTGTCAAGGCCGGGCCGCATTTGGTCGGTGTGACCTTTGTCGATACCAGCACCAAAGCTACTGGTATATTGCAACCAGACCTACCTCTGGCCGATATCATGTCATACAAGGGTGGCGACCCTGAGGTGGCGATAGTAATGATTACGGGTCCATTTGATGCAAGAGGTCCTGGTGAGACCCCTAGCCGCGATAAGATTTTTGTTTGCAGTCCCAGATCGGACAATGACAAGGCTTGTGCTGAAACGATCCTCTCTAATTTAGCACGTCAGGCCTATAGACGTCCGCTTAAAAAGGCTGAGATAAATGAGTTGTTGAAA
>JBNMOP010000061.1:0-16029 GCA_051275005.1 Gammaproteobacteria bacterium
CTCGAATGGTTTACTATTTTGCCCAATAACCACTAATCGCATTTCTGCACCATCTTCTGCAATTAGTATGTCACCACCGGCTGATACGGTAACGTTGTCGACATCATCAATTCCAGGATTAAATGCATTTTGAGTTTTTTTATCGTAAATCACATCGATAAGATTTCTATTTGTATCCACTGCCCAAACCCTGTTATCTCCTTTTGTTGAAAAATATACTATGCCTTTATGAAACCAACAGCCTTCGCCCCCGTTAAATTTTTCAGCATTGGATACTTGTTTACGGGTTGGCGGTGGTGCAGAGCCATCGGGCTTAATACTTAGTTGAGGAACAGGGTAGGGTACAGTTGCCCAGGATATTGATCGGGATGAAAATGGATTGTCTCCATTAACAATAGCAGCCTGAAGGCGCCCAGATTCCAACTGTGGACGGCCAGACTCAGGATAATGATCAGGTACAAACCGATATAGATTGCTGTCTGGCATATCTTCGGTTAGATAAATATGCCCGTGGACAGGATCTACCGCAGCGGCTTCATGTGTAAAAGCTCCCATAGAGGGGAGGGGAGTTGCTTTTTGTTTCCCCAGTGGATCACATTCGTAAACCAGGCCAGAGGACGTTTCTTCACAGCTTAACCATGTACCCCAGGGCGTGGGGCCACCAGCACAATTAGTTGATGTATCTTTTGCGATGCTATAGCTATCTATAAGAGCGCCTTGTGCAGTAAATCGTAGCGCACCCACACCACCACGATTTCTATCGCGTTCTGAATTGGAAACATAAATCCAACCGCCATCGTTTGTCGGAAAAGTTGCACCTCCATCAGGAACGCTGTGCCACAAATAGGTAGAATTAGGTGTTGCCGGCTGACCTGTTCGAGCGATTTCTCGCACGCTAAATCCTCTGGGGATTATCAGCGTTGTGGATGGGTCATTTTCAACTGTGGTCTTATGTAATGTTCCGGCGAGGTTTGGAATATTACTAACTGGGTTTTTTTGATTAGATAATTGATGAGAATTTCCAAATACCGCTCCGCCCCAAAGGCCGGATCCTGCCGCGAGTATCCCCGATGCTATGACACTTTTTTGTAAAACACGTCGACGCGCAGCACTAAATTGGAGGTTTAATTTTTTATTTATCATTTGATAAACTCCTTAGGGAGCAGGGCATCGATAACTCTCCCATATTTTACTTATATATTCGGCTTGATCTTATCTTTCCACATCTGGGCAGAATGTTTTATTTGATTAATGTCTAGTGTTGTTAGCGCTCTATTTTGCAATAATTGTTTGCCCGCTACCCAAACATCAGTGATCTGATTTCGATCAGAGGCATAAACGATTTGAGATATCGGATCATAAACTGGCAGGCTTTCGATGGTATTAAGATCTATCGCAACAATATCTGCTGATTTACCAGGAGTAATAGATCCGCAAGTATCGCTAATATCCATGGCCCTGGCACCATTAATAGTGGCCATTTTTAGTACAGTCATTGCCGATAATGCACAGGGGTCATAGGTTAGTCCTTTTCCTGTTAATGCGGCAGATCGCATTTCTCCCAACATATTCAAATCATTATTACTGGCAGACCCGTCTGTACCCAATGCAACATTAATACCGGCCAGTTGTAGTTGTTGCACAGGGCAAAATCCTGAAGCCAGTTTTAAGTTAGATTCAGGACAGTGAATAATATTAAGATTAAAGCGCGTAACTAGCTCGATAGACTCGGCGTCAAGTTGGGTCATATGAACACCTTGTAGCCGTTGACTGAGTAGACCAAGATCATGAAGTCGTTGCAAAGGAGTCACGCCATGATCCTTAATACTTTGACTCACTTCAAATTCCGTTTCATGTATATGCATGTGTATCGGGATATCAAGCTCTTCAGCGAGGATAGCTATTTTTTTTATGGGGTTGTCAGATACTGTGTAAGGCGCATGGGGTGCAAAACTTGTATTAATGAGCGGGTTATTTCTGAATGTATCATGCACCATCTCTCCCTTATCAAAGTATTCCTGAGGACTATTGGCCCAGGCCGTAGGAAAATCGATAATGATTAAACCAACGCTCGCCCTAATGCCAGCTTCAGATGCAACCTCAGCTGTGATGTCGGGAAAAAAATACATATCATTAAAGCAGGTAGTACCACTACGGATCATCTCTGCAATGGCAAGTCGGCTGCCATCAGCCACAAATTGGGAGTCTACCCATTTTGACTCTGCTGGCCAGATGTGATTATTGAGCCAGTCCATGAGTGGTAAGTCGTCAGCCAAACCTTTAAATAATGACATAGCAGCATGTGTATGGGCATTTATTAGCCCAGGAATAATAGCGTGGTCATCAAGATGCTGTGTTTCAGTGGCTTCGTATTTGTGATCTGCTTCGGTTGCCGGTATGAGGTCAACTATTTTCCCTTCGTTTATTACCAGCGCATAATTTTCATGAACCGTATTTTCGGGTTCCACAGGTATTATCCACTTGGCATAAATCAATAAATCGACATTCAATCGCATCACCTTTATATTTCAGTAAACGTATTTAAAAACAAACAATATTAGTTTTTATAGAATAACCGAATCCAAAGGACACAACTATTTTTTATGATGAAGAATCTAAAAAACAGCTCAGTGGATAATATCAGGGCTATCAGATGGGAAGATAATTGTTTGATTTTGCTGGATCAACGACTATTACCTGAACGGCAGGAGTATTTGAAGATTAATAATGTTGTTGCTGTGGCAGATGCTATCCGCGATATGGTTGTTAGAGGAGCGCCTGCAATTGGAATAACGGCTGCTTACGGATTCGTGTTGGCATTAACTGAAGTGTTAAATAACCAGTCAGATAATTGGCAACGACAACTTCAGCAACGTGTGGATCTTCTCAATAATTCACGACCTACAGCTGTAAATCTTGGCTGGGCACTTAAGCGTATGCAATCCAGATTGAATGAGATGTCAGAACCTTCTGTAACGTTGATGTTGGATGAAGCTCATGCTATTCATGAAGAAGATATCAGTGCTAATTTATTGATGGGAAAGATTGGAAGTAAATATTTGCAAAATTGTAAAGGTGTATTAACACATTGTAATACGGGTTCACTGGCGACGGGTGGTTTTGGTACGGCATTAGGTGTTATTAGAACTGCCTACTCAAAAAATAAATCACTTGATGTTTATGCCTCTGAAACCCGACCATGGTTGCAAGGCAGCCGGTTAACTGCTTGGGAGCTGGAACAGGACAATATTCCCGTGACACTCATTGCTGATAGTGCTGCAGCGTACTTGATGAAAATATCCAGGATCAACTGGGTTATCACCGGTGCAGACAGAATCGCCGCCAATGGAGATGTTGCTAATAAGATTGGTACCTATAGTCATGCTGTAAATGCAGGTCAACATGAGATTGGTTTTATGGTGGTAGCACCAATATCAACCATTGATTTAACGATTTCTTCTGGAGATAATATTGAGATTGAAGAGAGGGGCTCCGAAGAATTAATAAGCATTTCAGGTAAGGATATAGCGCCTAATAGTGTGAAAACTTTTAATCCAGTATTTGATATTACACCATCAAAATTGATTACTGTTTTGGTAACAGAACTTGGGGTGATAGAGTCTCCAAATGAATCAAAAATTAGACAACTTTTACGTCGCAATAATCCTTAAAAAGTCAACTCTTTTTTTACGTCATTTCTTACGTTTTCCTTATAATATCAGGTGTCGTTTTCTGAGCATTTATGTTACGATTCCGGCACAAATTTTAGCATTTTATTTCATGTTTAAGTAAAAGGAAAAACAAGGTTTTTAATAACCCGTAATTGCATGTCAGATTCTGAATCCTCCCAGTCCATAAGTCCGGTCAACATAGAAGACGAAATGCGTCGATCCTATATGGATTACGCAATGAGCGTGATCGTAGGTCGTGCATTACCTGATGTGCGCGATGGCTTAAAACCAGTTCATCGCCGCGTTTTATTTGCCATGCATGAAATGGGAAATGACTACAATAAGGCCTACAAGAAATCTGCACGTGTTGTCGGTGATGTAATAGGTAAATACCATCCCCATGGAGATACCGCTATATATGACACTATGGTGCGTATGGCACAGACATTTTCTTTGCGATATGTATTGGTAGATGGTCAAGGAAATTTTGGCTCGGTAGATGGAGATTCACCCGCTGCGATGCGATATACGGAAGTTCGTATGTCTCGCATTGCCCATGAATTATTATTAGATATAGACAAAAATACAGTTCCATTTACCGAAAATTATGACGGTTCTGAAAAAGAACCCTCGGTATTGCCAACCAGACTTCCCAATCTTTTAATCAATGGTTCCAGCGGAATTGCCGTTGGTATGGCAACCAACATACCGCCACACAACATAACTGAAGTAATTAGTGCCTGTCTTGCGCTGATAGACAATCCAGATTTAACCATCATTCAGCTAATGCAGTATATTCCTGGCCCTGACTTTCCAACAGCTGCAATTATAAATGGGTCTCAGGGCATTTATGAGGCGTATACAACAGGTCGTGGACGAATTTATATGCGTGCCCGTAGTCATGTAGAGACAGATGAGTCTACTGGCGGTCAAACTATCGTTGTTACTGAATTACCTTATCAAGTTAATAAGGCCAGGTTACTGGAAAAAATTGCAGAATTAGTCAAAGACAAGAAGCTTGTTGGAATAAGAGAACTGAGGGACGAATCAGACAAGGATGGTATGCGCATGGTGATTGAATTGCGCAGAAATGAAGTGCCTGAAGTGCTGATTAATAATCTTTATCAGCAGACACAGCTACAGAATGTGTTCGGCATAAATATGGTGGCCCTGGATGAAGGTCAGCCAAAATTAATGACCCTGAAGGATATTATTCAAGCATTCATTAAACATAGACGTGAAATTGTCACTGCCAGAACATTGTTTGATTTAAATAAGGCACGTAATAGGGCGCATATACTCGAAGGACTTGCAATTGCTTTGGCTAATATTGATGCCATTATAGCCATAATTAAAAAATCTCAAACTCCCGCAGAAGCGAAGCAAGGATTAATGAATCCTTTATGGGAGCCAGGGGTTGTTTCTGAAATGCTAGAACGTAGTGGATCAGATGTATCCAGACCTGATGGACTGGAGGATCATTATGGTATGACGGAGTCAAGTTACAGGTTGTCGGAGGCGCAGGCTCAGGCAATTTTGGAGTTACGACTGCAAAAATTAACGGGACTAGAACAAAATAAAATAATTATAGAATACGAAGAATTACTTAAACTTATTCTTGATTTGCTCGACATACTCTCCAGACCTGATCGTTTGATGGATGAGATTCGCAAGGAACTAGATTTTCTTTTAGAAACATATGGTGATGGCCGCAGAACTGAAATAATTGAGGATCATCAAAATCTAAGTATGGAAGATCTAATTACTGAGGAGGATGTGGTCGTAACCTTATCTCATGCTGGATACGCAAAATCGCAGCAATTGGATACATATCGATCTCAGCGGCGTGGAGGTAAGGGTAAGTCTGCAACAGATATTAAGGAAGAGGATTTTATTGAAAAGTTATTCATTGCAAGTACTCATGACACCATGCTTTGTTTTTCAAGCCGTGGAAGATTGTATTGGATGAAGGTATATCAATTGCCCCAGGCCAGTCGGATAGCCAGAGGCAAACCTATAATTAATCTTCTACCTTTAAAGGAAGGGGAAAGGATTAACGCAATTTTACCTATTCGTGAATATACCGAAGATAAATATGTATTAATGGCAACTGCTGATGGGACAGTAAAAAAGTCTTCATTAATGGATTTTTCACGTCAACGTCAAAGTGGAATAATCGCCATAAATCTTGCAGAAGGAAATCAATTGGTCGATGTAAAATTAACAGATGGAAATCAGGATATCTTATTATTTAGTGACGCAGGTAAAGTGGTTAGATATAAGGAGTCAAATGTAAGGGTATTAGGTAGAACTGCGAAAGGTGTGAGAGGAATCCGACTTAATGAGGAGCAAAAATTAATATCATTAATAATAGTCGAGCCAGATACAACAGTATTAACAGCTACCGAAAATGGATATGGAAAACGCACAAAGATAGATGATTATCCTGTTACTCAAGCAAGAGGTGGAAAAGGTGTCATTTCAATTCAAACTAACGATCGCAATGGTAAGGTAGTAGGTGCAGTACTCGTAAATGATGAAGACGAAATAATGCTAATAAGCGATCAGGGCACTTTAATTCGAACTCCAGTAAATCAGGTATCAGTCATGGGGAGAAATACCAAGGGTGTAAGGTTGGTGAATCTCGCGAAAGATGAGCGTTTGGTGAGTATTGAAAGCATCGTTGAAGACAAAGAAATTGAAACCTCAGTTGAAATCTCAGATGAAAATGAGGAAGACCATGCAGCGATTGTAGAAAAAATCGCTGAGGACAATCCTGTCGATACAGTAGATGACAATAGTAAAGAAGAACAAGAATAATGGTCGATAAATCTGTATTTAATTTTGGTCCTGGTCCTGCGATGCTGCCCCATGAGGTCATGTTGCAGGTTCAAAACGAACTACTGGATTGGAACGGTACTGGGATATCAGTGATTGAAATGAGTCATAGAAGTAAGGGATTCCTTTCAATTGTTGAGCAAGCAGAAATTGACTTGAGAGAAATTCTTAGTATTCCTGATAATTATAAAATTCTTTATGTACCTGGTGGGGCGACGGCAATGATGAGTATGGTGCCGCTTAATCTACTTGCAAATGGTGAAACTGGTGATTATCTGGTAACAGGAAGTTGGTCAAAGAAGGCATATAAGGAAGCTAAGCGATTAGCAAATACAAACCTGGTTGCAGATTCTGGAGAAGATAATTATTTTACAATACCAGATCCAGCAAGTTGGAAAATTAGCAATAATTCTGCTTATCTGTATTACACCGATAATGAAACCATAACAGGAGTTGAGTTTGTAAATATTCCGCAAGCTGGAGATGTTCCATTAGTTTGTGACATGACATCAAATTTTCTATCACGTCCTTTTGATGTGAGTCTCTATGGTATTGCGTTTGCAAGTGCACAGAAAAATTTTGGACCAGCAGGTCTTGCATGTGTCGTGATACGAGAAGATTTAATTGGGAAAGCTGGTCCAAAAACTCCATTTTTATGTGATTTTAAGATTTATTCAGATAACGATTCAATGTTTAATACACCACCTACATTTAGTTGGTATATGGCTGGCCTAATATACAAATGGATTAAGCAGCAAGGAGGTCTAGGCATTATGGATCAACTTGCTAAGGCCAAGTCTGAAAAGCTATACAATGAGATTGATGGTAGCGAGATTTATTCTAATCCAATTCAAGTAAATTTTCGATCAAGAATGAATGTGCCCTTTATACTTAAAGATGATGAGCTAGATAAAATCTTTTTATCTGAGGCAAAAGAACACGACTTAATAGAATTGAAAGGTCATCGAAGTGTTGGTGGTATGCGTGCAAGTATATATAACGGCATGCCAATGGAGGGAATCGATGCCCTGGTTGATTTTATGCGAGATTTTGAAAAACGATATGGCTAAAAATGGCGTCTGATAATAAACTCGATATAATCCGAAATCGGATCGATGATATTGATAAAAAATTGATTGGGCTTATCAATGACCGAGCAACACTAGCGACAGAAGTTGCAGAAATTAAAAAAGCAAATCATGGGTCAGCAGATTTCTATCGTCCCGAGCGAGAAGCCCAAATTCTACGGCGGGTAATTAAAGAAAATAAAGGGCCATTGGCTGATGAAGAGCTGGCCAGGTTGTTTAGGGAATTAATGTCTGCTTGCCTAGCGCTAGAACAGAAATTAAAAATATCTTTTCTAGGACCTGAAGGTACTTTTTCACATTCTGCCGTATTGAAACACTTTGGAGACTCCGTTGAATGCTGCCCCGCTACAGGAATTGATCAAGTATTTCAACAAGTACAATCTGGTGCCTGTGATTATGGTGTTGTTCCAATTGAAAACTCTATCGAAGGAGTTATAAACCAAACACTTGATCTTTTGATTATTTCAAATTTAAAAATATGTGGTGAAGTAGAATTACGAATTAATCAATGTTTAATGTCCAGTTCAAAAAATCGTAAAAAAATTAAAAAAATATACTCACATCAGCAGTCTCTTGCGCAATGTAGGGCATGGCTTGATTCAAACATGCCAGGAATTGAAAGAATTCCTGTAATTAGTAATGCTGAAGCAGCTCGATTGGCAAAAAGTGATGAAAAAATTGCTGCTATCGGTGGAATTGCAAATGCAGAATTATACAAATTAAAAATATTAGATCAAAATGTTGAAGACGAATCTGATAATTCAACACGATTTTTAGTCATATCGGATAAAGATATCCCTCCGTCTGGTGATGACAAAACATCACTTTTATTTTCTATGCCAAGTAAACCAGGCGCACTCTTGAAGATGTTGCAGTGTTTCGCAGATAATAATATTAACATGACAAGAATTGAATCTCGCCCGTCAAGGCGAGAGCTTTGGGAATATATTTTTTATGTTGATATTGAAGGTCACGCAAAGGATAAATTAATGTCAAAAGCAATAAAACGTCTAAACTCAGAAGCATCCATGGTTAAACTTCTAGGTTCCTACCCCAGAGCTGTCCTTTAAGTTATCTGCTCTTTAATTAATCCACTTACCAACCAGATGTCTTTATAAAATAATTTATAATTATGATGATCAATAAACTGGCAATTATTGGCGTCGGTCTTATAGGCGGGTCACTTGCTCAATCTCTAAAATTATCTGGTGCGTGTAAATTAGTTTCAGGATACGGAAGAAATACTGAGAATTTGGAAAAAGCAATTGCGCTTGGCGTTATTGATGAGTATTTCACTGATATATCAAAGGTTATTTTAGATGCTGATGTAATAATTCTTGCTACACCTTTGTCCTCATATAGTGTTTTACTTAAAGAAATATCTCTTAGTATAAAGCCCGGAGCAGTCATTACGGATGTTGGTAGCGCTAAAAAATGTGTTATTGATGATGCAAAAAGAGTATTAGGGACAAATATTCATCAATTTATACCTGGGCACCCAATTGCCGGGAAGGAAAAAAGCGGCGTTACTGCCTCATCGCCAGATCTATTTCAGAATCACATGGTTATTCTCACACCATTACCTGAAAACTTGGCAGATGATATTCAGATAATTTCCAGAATGTGGGAAACCTGTGGCGCGAATATTGTGAGAATGTCAGCGGAACATCATGATCTTATTTTGGCTGCAACCAGTCATTTACCTCACATTCTTGCATATTCGCTGGTCTCTTGTCTTGCAAAGATGAATGAAGAGGATGATATATTTAAATTCTCAGGGGGTGGCTTTAAAGATTTTACTCGAATTGCATCCAGTAATTCTGAAATGTGGAGCGATATTTGTATTAGTAATCAAGAAAACCTATTACAAGTAATTGACCAATATAAAGGTCAGTTAAATGAGATATCTGAATTGATAAAGAATCGAGATAAAAAAGGGCTCGAAGATTTGTTTTCTAAAGTAAAAATAACTCGAGATCGTATTGTTGAACGAAAGCAATAGATTTGAATGACAATGACAGTAAGTAATACATTGAAGATATAAGATTATGTCATCTACTACATTTATTGATTATCTTTCATCTCCATCAGGTTCATTATGCGGAACTATAAATATCCCTGGCGATAAATCTATTTCACATCGTGCAGTTATCATGGGTTCAATTGCAAATGGTACAACACATATTAAAGGGTTGCTAAAAAGTGCTGATATAGTTTCAACAATTAATGTTTTCAGAGATATGGGTGTATGTATTGATGAATCAAATGATGAACTAGTAATTCATGGCGTAGGACTACATGGGCTAGAGGAGCCGGCAAACGCATTAAATTTTGGTAATTCTGGAACGTCTGTCCGCTTACTAACAGGGTTATTATCGGCTCAAAAATTTGATGCAACTCTGATTGGTGATGATTCTTTATCTCAAAGGCCTATGCGTAGAATACTTGAGCCCTTATTGAAGATGGGTGCTAAATTTCATAGTTCAGATCAAAATACTTTACCTATTCATATCAATGGTAATAATTCATTGAATGGGATTATTTATCGTCTACCAGTTGCAAGTGCTCAGTTGAAATCTTGCTTGTTACTTGCAGGACTCTATGCAAAAGGTAAAACAAGAATTATTGAACATTCAATAACACGCGATCACACTGAACGCATGCTAATTGAGTTTGGTGGCAATATTAATGTGAATAAAGAATATGTTGAAATTAAATCTGGGGCATTAAGCGCAAGGAAAATACAAATTCCAGGCGATATTTCTTCAGCTGCATTTTTTCTTGTCGCAGCGAGCATTTGTCCTGGTTCAAATTTGGTCTTAAAAAACGTTGGTATCAATCCTACACGAGATGCTGTTATTGAAATACTGCGTCGTATGGGAGCAACCATTGAAGTGAAAATGATAAATGTTAATGACGTAGAACCGATTGCAGATATTCGTGTGCAATACAGCAGTCTTGTTGGAATTAAAATACCAGAGGATTTAGTTCCGATTGCCATTGATGAGTTACCTGTCATCATGATAGCAGCTGCCTTTGCAAAGGGTGATACAGAGTTAGTTAATGCTACAGAACTTAGAGTAAAAGAAAGCGATAGAATTGAAGCCATTGCAGTCGGTTTAAAAAATTTAGGGATTGATGTCACAACAAGAGATGATGGAATGATAGTAACTGGAGGTAAATTAAATGGTGGTGAAGTTCACAGTTATGGAGATCATCGGATAGCAATGGCTTTTGCAATTGCAGCATCAAATGCAAATGAGACGATTAAAATTCTTGATTGTGTCAATGTAAATACTTCATTTCCGACTTTTATAGAAAGTTCGTCTTCAATTGGTCTGAACATCAGGGTGCAGGAAAGAAATGGTTGATATCCCGGTTATTGCGATTGATGGACCCAGTGGTTCCGGTAAAGGGGCTGTATGTTCAATTCTTGCTAAAAAATTACAATGGCATGTATTAGATAGTGGGGCACTATATCGAACACTTGCCTTTGCAGCATTAAATAATGATATTAATCTGGATGATCAGGTATTACTGTCAAAATTTGCCAAAAACCTTGATATTAATTTTAGGCATAACATTTCGACCGATAGAATTTTAGTTTATCTGGGAGAAATAGATGTTTCTACTAAGATTAGATCGGAAAAATGTGGCAACGCAGCATCAAAAATTGCCCCATATAATGGGGTAAGAAGGGCATTATTGAGAAGACAACATGAATTTCTTCAATCTCCAGGATTAATTGCAGATGGCAGGGATATGGGGACAGTCGTATTTCCTGATGCCCCCGTTAAAATTTATCTCTCAGCAAGCCTTCATGAGAGAGTAAATAGACGCTATAAACAGTTGAAAGAACAAGGGTTTAGTGTTAACCTTGCCCGCCTTTCGGCAGAGATAACCGAACGGGATGGACGAGATAAGGAGCGAACACATTCACCTCTTTTACCTCATCCTGATGCAGTTGTAATTGATACGACAAATATAAAAGTAATACAGGTTGTAGAGCAAGTACTGGCGTTAGCTAAAAAAGCATTTCCAGGCCTGCTGTTACAACTACCGATTAACTAGACAACGAGTCATCATGTTTCCCTAAACTGCAGGGATGCTAAGTGATTCTGGAATTAATAAATTAGATGAGTGAAAGTTTCGCAGAGTTATTTGAACTAAGTCAAATAGATGTCAAGATGAAACTTGGCAGTATTATTAACGGTACAGTTGTAGATTTGAATTCAGACAGCGTTGTAGTCAGTGCTGGCCTCAAATCAGAGGCTTTTATCCCCATAGACCAATTTTATGATGAAAATGGGGAATTAGAAGTCAGTATAGGCGATACGGTTGATGTCGCACTTGATTCTATTGATGATGGTTTTGGTGAAACTCGGCTTTCGCGAGAAAAAGCGAAGCGATTAATGGCATGGACTTTTCTAGAAAAGGCGCATGAAGCAGGAGACACAATTATTGGTGTAATTACTGAGCGAGTAAAAGGTGGGTTTACCGTTGAGATAGACACCGTAAGAGCATTTCTTCCAGGGTCTCTGGTGGATACACGACCTGTCAGAGATACCTCATACCTTGAAGGGAAACCTCTGGAATTCAAGGTTATCAAAATTGATCAAAAACGAAATAATGTTGTCGTGTCACGTCGTGCAGTTGTAGAAAAAGAAAGTTCAGCAGAACGTGATGCAATGCTTGAAAGTATTAAAGAAGGTGCGGTTGTGAAAGGTGTTGTTAAAAATCTTACAGATTACGGTGCTTTCCTTGATCTTGGTGGAATAGATGGCTTGTTACATATCACTGATATGGCCTGGAAGCGTGTTAAAGATCCTAGTGAAATTGTAAATATTGGCGATGAAATAGATGTGAAGGTATTGAAATTTGATCGTGAAAGAAACCGCGTATCGCTTGGTTTAAAACAAATGGGAGAAGATCCTTGGTCAGATCTAACTCGCAGATTCCCAGAAAATGCTCGGTTACAAGGTAAAATTACTAATATTGCAGATTATGGTTGCTTTGTTGAATTAGAAGAAGGAGTGGAAGGCTTAGTTCATGTTTCAGAAATGGACTGGACGAATAAAAATGTTCACCCATCAAAACTTGTACATATTGGAGATGAAGTGGAGGTTGTAATTCTGGATATAGACCAGGAAAGGAGAAGAATTTCCCTCGGTATGAAACAATGCAAGGCTAACCCCTGGGAAGAATTTGCCGCATTATTTAACAAAGGTGATAAGGTTGTTGGCACTATTAAATCAATTACCGATTTTGGTATATTTATTGGTTTGGAAGGTGGTATTGATGGATTGGTACACTTGTCCGATGTCTCATGGGCTGAAGATAATGATGATGCTGTCAGAAAGTTCCAAAAGGGTGATGAATTGGAAACGACTGTGCTTGCAGTTGATGCTGAAAGAGAAAGAATATCTTTGGGTATTAAACAGCTTGAAAAAGATCCGTTCACCAGTTTCGTAGCTGAAAATCCTAAAGGAAGTATTGTTAATTCAATAGTAGCGAATGTTGAACAGAAATATTTAACGGTTACCCTTGCTGAAGGAATTGAGGGACAGCTAAAAGCATCTGAACTTTCTATCGACAAAGAAGTGGATGATGCACGTATGTTTGTTAAAGAAGGCGAAGAGCTCGAAGTAAAGATAACTGCTATTGATAGAAAAAAACGAATTATTGCAGTCTCTGTTCGAGCGAAGGAAAATGATGATGAAATTGCTGCGGTAAGAGAATACTCCCCGGATTCATTGGGCGGTGCATCCAGTGGTCCAAAACTGGGTGATTTGTTAAAAGAACATCTTGATAATAATTAGGAAATACTAAAAATTTAGTCCATACTTGAATTTCAATAGAACTGAATATATTAAAAAATGACTAAATCAGAACTCATTGAATCACTCGCAAAACGACAGACTCAACTAGCTTATAAGGATGTCGAACTTGCCGTAAAAACCATTTTAGAACATATGGCGAATGCCTTATCAAATGGTGAACGTATAGAAATTAGAGGATTTGGAAGTTTTTCCCTGCATTATCGTCCACCCAGGGTAGGTAGAAATCCAAAGTCTGGTGATCCAGTCTCACTCCCCGCCAAATATGTCCCGCATTTTAAACCAGGCAAGCAATTACGAGATAGAATTGATCAAACTCGCGATTTGCCTATAAATTTGGCCAGAGACGAAGATTAAGTCCAAAACTACTGCAGTATCTCAATCAGCAATATCCGTTCTTCAATTTTCGAAGATGTATCTCATTAAAATTCAAGCTAGAATTCATCTATATTAAATAATGTAGGAGTTCAAATGTTACGTATTATTAAATTTTTAATAGTTCTAATAGTTATTTTTATTGGTATTGCAGTTCACGTTAGAAACGATCAAATAATTTCATTTGATTATTATATGGGGACTATTGATTTACCATTTTCACTTTTTTTGGTTATATCAATTTGTTTTGGTGCAATAGCGGGAATTCTTGCCACAATGCCAGTACTAATAAAAATTGGTCACGAAAATTCACGGTTGATATCTCAAGTTCGTTTAAATATAAAAGAAATTGAAACATTAAGAATTATACCGATCAAGGATTAATTAGATGTCGTCCAATTGGTTGATGTTTTTATTTCTGTTACTCCCCGTGGCTTTTGTTTCAGGCTGGTGGATAGCTATAAAAAGAAATAATAATACTCAAAACAAAAATAGAAGAAAAATACATCCTGATTATTTTAAGGGATTAAACTACGTTTTAGATGAAGAGCCTGACAAGGCGATAGAAATTTTTGTAAAGATGGTAGAGGTTGATAGTGAAACTATAGAAACACATCTTGCGCTAGGAAATTTGTTCCGCAAAAGAGGTGAAGTTGATAGGGCAATAAGAATACATCAAAATTTAATTGCCAGGCCAACGTTAAGTAAAGAATATCGAGCACAGTCATTGTTGGAACTAGGTATGGATTATTTGCGTTTAGGAATCCTCGATAGAGCAGAAGGATTGTTTTTAGAATTAATTTCAATTGATGCACTTACTGTTCATGCATTTGGTTATTTATTAGATATATATCAACAAGAAAATGATTGGGATAAGGCGATAACTACCGCCAGAAGGTTGGAAACTATTTCAGGTAATAAACGTGAATACATTATAGCGCAATTTTATTGCGAAAAAGCTTTGCAGGATTTGAAGATACAAGACATTAAATCCGCAAAAAATAATCTAAAACGTGCATTAAACTTGGATCAACGATGTGTTCGTGCCAGCATAATCGAAGGTGACATGTATATGAAAGCTGGTAAATATCAATCAGCTATTAATTCTTATGTCAGAGTGGAAAAACAAGACTCAGATTATGTTGATGAAATCATAGAATCTTTGCAGAAATGTTTTATTGGTATAGAAAAGCAATCAAAATTTAAAGATTATCTTGTAGAATTAATACATAAAAATTATAGCATTAAATCTTTTGTGCTTCTGGCAGATATAATTGCAGAAGATGCAGGAGAAGTGGAAGCAATTAAATTTATATCAGACCAGTTAAAAATTAAACCGACAGTATTAGGCGTTGATCATTTCATGAACTATGTTATTCCAAAATCAGAAGGGGAGATAAAAAATTATTTATCTTTAATTAAGGAGCTTACAACAAAATTATTACGATCTGGCTCAATATATAAATGTAATATATGCGGGTTTGATGCTAGGAATATTCACTGGCGTTGTCCCGGATGCAAAAAATGGGCAACGATTAAACCTGTCGAATTAACTTAATATGAATAAATCAAGAATAATTGTTTCGTTAGATTTTTCAGAATTAGATGTGACAATCGCATTAGCACGTCAACTAGATCCAAAACTTTGCAGGTTAAAAATTGGCAAGGAATTATTTACTCGTTTCGGCCCTACGGTCATCGAAAAATTAATGAAATTAGGGTTTGATATTTTTCTTGATCTCAAATTTCATGATATTCCCAATACCGTTGCTGGCGCATGTAAATCTGCTGCAAGTTTAGGGGTATGGATGATAAATGTCCATGCATTGGGCGGAAGAAAAATGTTAATTGCGGCATCTAATGCCGTTAAGGAAACTAAGCATAAACCTATTCTTGTCGCAGTTACAATTTTAACAAGCATGACTAATGATGATTTAATGGAAATAGGAGTAAATTTAACGACACAGGAAGCTGTTATAAAGTTGGCATCATTGAGTGCTGAGGCAGGATTGGATGGCGTAGTCTGTTCAGCAATGGAAGCTCCTTTGTTAAGAAGTAAAATGGATGAAAAATTTTGTCTAGTAACGCCTGGTATAAGACCACTGGATGCAGAAAAAAATGATCAAAGTCGAGTTGTAACGCCAGCTGATGCAGTTATAGCTGGCAGCGATTATCTTGTGATTGGACGACCTATAACAAATGCTATAAACCCATGTAATG
>JBNMOP010000062.1:0-15357 GCA_051275005.1 Gammaproteobacteria bacterium
GATATTACCATTCCTTTTTCTTCAAGTTGCTGACGGAAATTGTTATTAAACTCATACCTATGACGGTGCCGTTCAACAATTGTATCCTTCTGATACAGAAAATGTGCCAATGTGTTTTCTATGAGACAACATTCTTGTCCACCGAGACGCATCGTGCCGCCCATGTCAGATTCATCGTTACGTTTTTCTAAACTACCCGCACTATCTAACCATTCTGTAATTAATGCGATAACTGGATTTGATGTGGATTTTTCAAATTCAGTGCTGTTTGCATCATTTAATCCAACGACATTTCTTGCCATTTCGATTACGGCTACATGCATACCAAGACAAATCCCAAGATAAGGGATTAAGTTTTCTCTTGCATACTGGACGGTTTTTATTTTACCTTCGATACCTCGATTACCGAATCCGCCGGGGACGATAATAGCATCTACATCAGCAAGGACTTTGCTTTCAGATTTTTCTAATTCCTCAGAATCTATATAGGTAATATTTACCTTTGTACGAGTGTGAATTCCGCCATGTACCAATGCCTCACTCAGAGACTTATATGAATCGGTTAATTCCATGTATTTACCCACCATAGCTATGTTTACTTCATGTTGCGGGTGTTCCATGGCCTCAATTACAGCATCCCACTGACTTAAGTCTGCCTTACCAACATCCAGACGGAGTTTATCAACCACTATGTCATCTAGTTTTTGATCATTAAACATCCTTGGGACTTTATATATATTGTCTACATCAACAGCAGAAATAATGGCTGATTCCTGGACGTTGGTAAAAAGAGCAAGTTTTTTTCGTTCATTTTCTGGTAGTGGCAAGTCAATTCGACATATTAAAACATCGGGTTGGATGCCTATGGAACGAAGTTCCTTTACTGAGTGCTGGCTAGGCTTGGTCTTTATTTCACCTACGGCTTTTATAAATGGCACCAGGGTCAAGTGTATAAAGAGCGTTCTTTCCGCGCCAAGTTCCATGCGCATTTGCCGAATCGCCTCAAGAAATGGCTGAGACTCAATATCACCCACTGTCCCACCAATTTCCACCATTGCGATATCAGCATCACCAGCACCCTGAATGACATTTTTCTTGATTTCATCGGTAATATGCGGGATTACCTGGACCGTACCACCTAGATAATCTCCTCGTCTTTCCTTTTGAATAACATTTGAATAGATTTTACCCGTTGTAAAATTGTTATTTCGAGTCATTCGTGTTCGTACAAATCGCTCATAGTGCCCCAAATCCAGATCGGTTTCGGTGCCATCTTCGGTTACATATACTTCACCGTGTTGAAAAGGACTCATCGTACCTGGGTCAACATTTATATAAGGATCCAGCTTCAACAACGTTACATTCAGCCCTCTTGCTTCCAGTATGGCCGCCAGTGATGCTGAAGCAATACCTTTCCCCAATGAGGAAACTACCCCTCCTGTAATGAATATAAAATGAGTCATCTGATCCTTACTCGCAAGGGAATAATGTTTTGGGGGGAGTTCGCCTTATCGATTTGAGAAAATCGTTTGTAGTGGGATATTAAGGCTGAATTTACATACATAAGATGGATCAGAATCGTATCAGATAATGTGGCTCTACACCATGTTGTTAAAGCAAAGAATGATGAATTTATACGGTACTTTTTCAGTATATTATGATCATTAGTTATATTGGGGGAATATTGCTCTTGATTGTTATGACTGCACAGGTATCGAGGACGATACTTAGAGTAATCATTCGAATAAAATTTCATGAATCAATTTTTCTACCTTCTACAGTTTTGCGAATTCAACAAATAACGCATGATTCAAAATAACTAACAGGCTAATCAATATTTGAATTGCCTGGAGACATCAATTCAACATTTCTAAAATTTTTTATATATCAAGTCTTATTGGCAGGATAACGCAGATGTAAATTATTCATTACAGGAAAATTGCCAAATAAACTAGTAAAAAGGCAATTATCGAAAATCAGGTCTAAATAACAATTTTTTCTAATAAATCTTTTAATAAGAACCATAAAAGGTTAGCGAAACATTGATCTCTTGATCTGGCTCTGCCATTACAAAGTAGGGTTCATATCCGTTTTTACTTATCGCGACATGAAATTGTTCCTTTTCGCAAGTTTCAATACCAATCTCCGAATAGTTAAAACTCCCATTTTGATTTGTATAACGGTAAGCACCAGATTCAAAAATACCAGTATTGAAAATCTTGACTTCAGCGTCCTGGATCGGTGAACCATCATTCATAGTTATTTTTCCAGAAATAGAAAACTCGCAATGTGGCAACTCTGCTAATGGCGTTACCCATTTTTCGCCAGCAGCTTGATTGTTTTCAGGTATATTGATTAAGGTAATTTTCTCAGCATTTCTTCTATAGAAATCTGCGAAATAGTCACTAAGGCTATTCTTAATAGGTACTGCTACAACCATAAACAGAGACAGGATAACAACTACTACAATTGTTCCTGATATTAATGCCAAAATCCATTTCAAGACAGGTTTTAACATAATTGTTGTCTCATGTTATTTTTTTTTCCATTTCGAAATCATCCATGATAAATCCATTGCCAATATTAATGACCAGTTCGCCGATTATTATAAACCCAAGTTTTTGGTATGCCGCAATTGATGATGAATTATATTTATTTACTGTTAGATAAAATTTGTTGCAATCAATACTCATTGCTAGTGTACTAATTTTAATAATAATTTCTTTGGCGCATCCCTTGTTTCGCCATTCTCTTAGAATATAAAATTTACTAATCTGCATCGTTTGTGTATTGGTTTTAGAAACGATCCCGATATACCCAATAACATTATCCTCTTCGGTTATCAAAAAATATAGATAGCCATCTGCAATTTGAGCACCTATTGCATCGATACTTTGAAATTTTTCAAGCATATAATCAACTTGTTTCTGGCCAATCAAACTGGGAAAATATTCATTCCAAATCGTACGTGCAATATTTGCAAGTTCATTTATTTCATTGAGTGATTGAACTGTTACCAGTTGTACCATAATTATAAGCCTATTCAGGACATATCAATCGAAACGCACTACTTTGAAATTTTCTTTATTTCCGCATATCGAAAACAACATGTTTCATGATCGTTTACCATACCGGTTGCCTGCATATAAGCATATACTATTGTTGAACCGACAAAGTTGAATCCACGTTTTTTCAGATCACTTGAAATAGTATCGGATAATTCAGTTTTTGCTGGAAGTTCACGCATACTTTTCCATTTATTTTGTATTGGCTTACCATTAACAAAACTCCATATGTATTTATTAAATGTACCAAATTCTTCCCTGATTTGTATAAACGCATTGGCGTTTCGTACAGCTGAATCTATTTTCATTCTGTTACGAATGATGCCCGCATCACTCATTAATGATTTGATTTTGGTCTCTTTATATTTAGCAATTTTTTCAAAATTAAATTTATCAAACGCCTTTCGATAGGCCGCCCGTTTCTTTAAAACTGTTAACCAACTTAAACCGGCCTGGGCTCCTTCAAGTATGATAAATTCGAATAATTTCTTATCATTATGAACTGGGACACCCCACTCTTTATCATGATATTTTACATAGAGCGGGTTATTTCCGCTCCATTCGCAACGTTTAATCATTATTATTTTCTAAACTTTTAGTTCACAATTATTTTCAGAGCAACTGATCCTTTTATGGTATTGGCGACTATACATGCCTTTTCAGACATCATCGCTAATCGTTCTATTTCTGCTGAATCAGAATAATTACCAGATATTTTCAAAGTGACTTGTTTAAACCTTGGTGGCGTATCCTCTACCATTCCGAATACCTCGACCGACATTTCACAAGCATTAATTTCTCTGGCATGAATGGCTGCTAACAGATTACTCATAAAACACCCTCCTAAAGCTGCCAGAAAAAGTTCTCCTCCCATGGCGCCTTTATCTTCACCACCCTTTTCCTGTGGACGGTCTACCAATATTTTATGTGTGCGGATAGTTGCCTCTGATGTGATATCACTTACCTGCGCAACATTGATCTTTATTTCTGGCATACATTACACCTCATTAAATATTATAAATTTTATATTATATTAAGCGGTATCGTTCCGCTTAGAGACTAATCTTTTTCGTTTGTATGTCGCGTAACATAACAATATCTCCCATTAAACTATAGAGTGGAGGTTTAAATGTAGCTGGTTTATTTTTTACAAAGAAAAAATGACCAGACCAGGCCAACCTATATCCAACAATGAAAATAAATAAAAAAATAATTTTTTACCTATAGTAATACCTAAAAAGAGCAACCAGAAACCCAGTGTCATCGTACCGATACAATGCAATATCATTGATATCCTGTTTTGATGTTCATTTAAATAATTTGGATAACCCTCTGAAAAAAATTTGTATGTTTTGATTCAAGCCACATCGTGAAAGTTTATTCAAATCAAACGTAATTTAATGCTTTTTTTCAATATGTCTAAAATACATAAACTACTAATCAATAGGTTGCTCAAATTTATAACCTACCCCATAGACAGAATGGATAATTTCCTGACCAGGCAAAACTTCAATAATTTTTTTTCTAAGCTTTTTAATATGACTATCGATGGTCCTGTCACTTACAACTCGATGATCGTGATAGATACGATCAATAAGTTGGTTACGCGTGTAAATCCTGCCAGGATCTGAGGCCAATATTTTTAGTAATTGAAATTCAACCACTGTCAGATCCAGCTCTAATCCTTTTAGTATTGCTTTATTTCGAGATTCATCTAATTTAAGATCTTCTGATCGGATAGTATCACCCATAGAGCGACGCAATACGGCCTTAACTCTTGCTACTACTTCGCGTGGACTAAAAGGTTTACAAATATAATCATCCGCACCAATTTCAAGACCTAGTAAACGGTCAATTTCTTCAATTCTTGCTGTGACCATGATGATAGGAATATCAGAAAACGTTCTGATTTCCTTACAAATCTCCATTCCATCCATTCCGGGCAGCATGACATCCAGCAGGACGAGTGATGGGATCTGTTCTCGGATTGCAGGGATAACCTTTAATCCATTTGAGATTAATTCAGTGGTATAGCCACTATTATTCAAATAATCACTTAATAACGATGCCAGTTTAGGTTCGTCTTCAACGATTAGTATACGATTTGACTTAGGTCTCATAATTACTTGGCCAATGGCAGTTCAATGTTAATTTGTAGTCCACCGTGAGGTGATTTTGCTGCCGCAATTTCCCCCAGATGTGCTTCAACAATATTTTTACAGATAGCCAAACCAAGCCCGGTACCACCAGTGTCTCGACTACGAGATGAATCAACACGGAACAGACGATCGAATAACTTGATGATATCTTCATCTGCAACAGATGGCGCAGAATCGTTAAATTGAATTAAAACGGAACCAGAGATTTCTTTAACATTAATTTCGAGCTTACCATTTTCTTCAGTGTAGCGAAGAGAATTGGTTAATAAATTGGAAAATAATTGTCCAATACGATCCTGATCAGCTAATACAAATACAGGTTTTTTTTCAGGCCAATTTGTATCCAGTTTAATATGTTTATCTTCAAAAGACTCGTGATAGATAGAGACATGCTGTCCAAGGATAGATATAAGATTTATACGTTGCTTATGGTAACTCAATGCCCCGATATCAGACATGGACAACTCATGAAGGTCATTTACCAATCTATCCAGATTAATCACTTCACTATGCAGATTGTCCACAGTATCCGGTGTTAACTGTCTAATTTTGTCCTGAATTGCCTCGATTTCACCACGGAGTATTGCCAAAGGTGTTCTTAACTCATGGGAAATATCAGCGATCCATTGACGTCGTGCTTTCTCATTTTTTTCCAGGGATCTCGCTAATTGGTTGAAGTCGTTGGATAACTTGCCCAATTCATCGTTGGCGAAGTCAGGAATTCGTACGCCGTAATTTCCCAGTGCCAATTCACGCGTTGCATTACCAATGGTATGGATTCTGGTTACCAGAAATCTCGCCAATGGTATAGAGAGTATAAAGCTAAGGATCGCAATCGCGATGGCAATAATATTAAATCCACGAATCTGCTGATTGGAAAATTCTATATCAGGTGTTTCCAGTATCCTGACTAGTGGCCTTGCAGCAAGAAACCCTACAATATCTTGTCTATTGTTATCAGTAATAGGTTTAAATTCCGTTCCTTCCAATTCAAAGTCTTCCAAACCAACAACATGTCTACGGGTCGCATCAATTAATGCTACATTACGACGGTAAAAACGCCTTTCACGTCCAGAAAGTATCGATTCACCATTTTCCAGCAATGGGTCTGTCTTGACTTGTTGCTCTGGGAGATCTTCATAATTCCTGTCTCGGGTTGTCTTCGCACGAGCAAAATTGGAGGCGACAACTTCATTCCATAAGTCCTGGTTATCTCGGATAAATTCCCAGCTGCCATTCAAATGATGCATTTCACCAAGGTTTGCAATCAGATTATTTTGTGCCTCACGTTCATAATTATTTACATAGGCCAGAAAGGTTCGGTCAAAACTTTCCTCTAGTAATAACACCATACTACCTATTGCCGCGAGCAAGATTACTGAGATAGACAGAAAAATTTTATATTTTAGCTTCAAGGTTTTCGATACAGTTTGATACGGCAATTAATATAATTGAAAATTTTACCTTTTTAAGGCAGACGCTGCATATGTAATACTCTGCCTGTGGCATTAATTACACAATAATTACTTAATTCTGGGTAGAATCAATGTCTTAATAAGTATTATCCAGCATTTAGTATATCAAATTCACGTTCATAAAAATCTTGCAGTCAGCGCTATCTTAAGAAGAAATCCTCATTTCAATTTATGGCCGTGTTAAAAATTTTGATAGTTGTCGATCATGCATTCTAGTAAGTATCAATAACGCAATAATTGCGCCAGTTAGTGCCCATGCCATATCAGACTGTGTATCCCAAATATACCCTTGTGTACCCAAAAACGATTCCGCTGCTGAGTCACTCATGAGAGCAACAAACCATTCTATCAACTCGTAAAATGCGCTTATTGCCAGGCAAATACAAATAATTATAAAATTCATCCATTTTCGACTCTTAACGACACTTAACCGTAACAAAATTTCTCGGGTTATCATCGCGGGGACAAATCCTTGGGCAAAATGTCCAAGCTTATCGTAATTATTTCTCTCACTATTGAAAAACTCTGCAAAGCTATCAAATAGAGGGACTTCCGCATAGGTATAATGCCCACCTACCATTAATATCAAACAATGGATAAGAATCAGGATATAGAGTATCCCCGTGAGCGGAAATCGTTGATACGTGAAACCGAGAATTAAAAAACCTGCTAATGCAGGCACCACTTCAAGTATCCATGTAGGGTAGTCATGGGGATTGATGCCAGACCAGGTAAGGACAGCTACAAAAATTATTATCCAAACTGAAACTTTTACATTTAGGTTTATTATCTTCAATTAATGACTACCTTATTTTATAAACCTGATTGATAGTCTCTGTTATTTAGATACATCCTTACGTGTTATCTTTCGCCAATTACTAATTCCTATACCACACAAAAATCCTACAGAAAATAAAACAAAAAATATTAGAGCACGAGGCAAGGTCATTTCCCATAATAAAAATTTCAGAGTGGCACTCTCCGAGTTTTGTAAGGAAAAAATCATAACCATGCATAATAAAAAAAGCACTATCCCAGATTTAATTTGTCTAGCCAGATCACTAGCGTCATTTTTTTTATTCATTGAAAATTTCTCGATTGGAGTTGGCATTTATAATTAACGCATTCTTAAACGAAGATAATCATTCCATGTATTTAATGCACTATCTGCGGCATCTTCATGCACATCTGCTAGTTTTTGTTGCTTGCGAATATATTCAAACATGCAACTTTCATATATTGATAATTCCGCCTGAAAAATTTCCTGTTCCAAATCTGAGGTATATCTTCCTGTATTTAATGGGGAGGGGCATTCATTAGATTTTACTGATTCGTGAGCGGATAGCTGGATAGAAAAAAACAGTAACAAGGTTGATAAATTTTTCATCATATTTCCTCTTTACGTTGAGGTACGTCCCTCAGATTAAAATCCAGCCTTACCTTAACCAATTTTTTGTGACGCAATTTTGACTTAAAGCACCTGTAAAATTGTTTCTCCAAAAGCTGATGGGTCTGGAACAACTATAACCCCACACTGCTTTAGAATCTCAACTTTTTCAGCGGCACTTTCACCATAAGCAGATATTATGGCGCCTGCATGTCCCATTCTCCTACCCTTGGGGGCAGTAAGACCTGCAATATAACCAATCACCGGTTTTTTCATATTCTCTTTCAAATAGTGTGCAGCATCGATTTCCATAACACCCCCTATTTCGCCGATCAGTACCACAGCATCTGTCTCTGGATCAGATTCAAAATCTTTCAACAACTCAACAAAAGATGAACCGGTTATGGCTTCACTGCCGATGCCGATACTGGTGGAGATACCAATTCCCACCTTATTGAGTTGGGATGCTGCTTCAAAACCCAGGGTCCCTGAACGCGAAATAATACCCACTTTACCTTCGTCAAATAAATAGCCGGGTATGATCCCCACCAGCGCCTTACCCGGACTGATAATGCCGGCACTGCCAGGTCCAATGAGGCGCATCCGATTAGGCTCTTCAAAGCTCCTTATATAACGCTTGACGCGTATCATGTCCTGGGAAGGGATTCTGCCGGTGACGCAGATACATAATTCAACCCCTGCTTCAGCAGCTTCCATCATATGGTCTGCTGCAAATGGCGGAGATATAAAGATGATACTGGTATTTGCCTGTGTCTCCTCCACCGCTTCTCTGACTGAATCAAACACAGGCAAACCCAGGTGTTCGGTTCCCCCTTTTTCAGGGGTAACACCGCCTACGATGTTGGTTCCGTAGTCCATCATTCTGCTAGTATGAAAACTTGCATTTTCCCCGGTAATCCCCTGGATGATAACTTTGTTGGATTTATTGATAAGTATAGACATAGTGATCTGAAACCTAATCAGGAATTTTATTAGCACTGGCAACTGCCAGTTCTGCAACGTCACCCAGGGAATCGGCAAGAATTATCGGCAATCCACAATCTTTAATAATCTGTCTCCCTGTTTTCGCATTGGTCCCTGCCAACCTGACAATGACAGGAATTTCTACATTATACTTTTGAATTGCCTTGATAAGCCCTTCTGCAATCCAGTCACAGCGACTGATGCCAGCAAAAATATTTACCAGGATAACTTTCACATTTGTATCAGAGAGAATGATATTGACCACTTTACTTAATTTGTCCGACTGGGGACTCAGGCCAATGTCGAGGAAGTTTGCAGGTTTCCCTCCCAAGGCATGGATCATATCGAGTGTCGCCATGGCCAAACCTGCCCCATTTATTATACAGCCAATATTTCCATCCAATCTGACATAATTCAAACCTCTCTCAATGGCCTTGCGTGATAATGGGTCTTCCTGGGTCTTATCGCGAAGGTTCTCAATACGTATCCGGCGGAATAAAGCATTATCATCAAAACTCATCTTTGCATCCAGAGCGACAAGTTTTCCTTCATCGGTAACTACCAGGGGATTTATTTCCACCAAAGTGGCATCAAGATCACGAAAGGCACGATAACATCCTAATATTGTTGTGACGGTTTGAGTCATTAATGTCTTTCCAAGACCCAATTTTATCGCAATCCAGCGTGCCTGAAAGGCTTGCATACCCACAGCTGGTTCAATCACAACACTGATTAAAGAATCAGGTCGCTCATTATATATATCTTCAATATTCATGCCGCCATCACTGGAGGCAACGACGACGACTCTTTCTTTTTGTCTGTCCAGAACAAAGCCAACGTAATACATGCTAACGGCATCGACATTTTCTTCTACATAGACTCTATGAACCACTTGCCCTTCAGGACCGGTTTGCCTGGTAATCAAACGCTTTCCCATGAGTTCATCCGTTGCAGCGCGGATTGCATCATCCCCTTCGCAATGGATAATTCCGCCAACACTCGAACGTGCACCAGAGTGTATTTGGGCTTTGACTAGATACCGGCTTGCCCCTATTTTATTGGCACGAAAGACCGCCTGAGCAGGACTATAGGCAATTCCTCCCTTGGGTACAGTTACTCCAAATTCTGACAGGAGTTCTTTTGCCTGATATTCATGAATATCCAATTTCGCAAAACCTCATTTATGCTCCAGATGATATTATTAAGTTTAAATCGTTATTAACAGGGAGTCACTCGCTGATTATAAACCGGGTATGACTTAACCTGCCTGGGACAATGCCAACTCAATATCACTTAACAAGTCATTTATCGCCTCATGCCCCACTGAAAGTCGAATTAAACCATCTGTAATATTCACTTCCGCCCGTTGCTCATCGGTCAATCGATGATGCGTGGTGGTAGTGGGATGGGTGATGGTACTTTTCACATCTCCCAGATTGGCGGTTATAGTAAAAATATTGGTGGCATTGATAAACTTCCAGGCAGCTTCACGCCCCCCTTCTATTTCAAAACTAACTATGCCCCCCGCCCCTGTTTGTTGGGTTTGCGCCAAATCATATTGTGGATGACTTTTTAGACCTGGGTAGTAAATCCGCGCAATACCTTTTTGATCCGATAACCATTCGGCGACACGTTGTGCGTTTTGACTGTGGGCCTGCATACGGATCCCCAAGGTCTCCAGGCCTTTTAAAAATACCCAGGCATTAAACGGACTCATCGACGGACCGGCAGTGCGTAGAAAACCAAAAATATCTTCCTTTAACAGTTCTTCTGGCCCAATAATCGCACCACCTACACAACGTCCCTGTCCATCGAGAAATTTAGTCGCAGAATGTACAACAATATCGGCACCATATTCGATAGGTTTTTGCAGTACCGGGGTACAAAAACAATTATCAACTACCAACAAACAATCATTGTTATGGGCCAGATCAGCCAAGCGTTTTATATCCGCAATTTCTGTTAATGGATTGGACGGGGTCTCCAGAAATAATATTTTTGTTTCTGGCCGTATGGCCTCTGCCCAGGCATTGTAATCCGTGAGATCAACAAAACTGGTTCCCATACCAAACTTGCTGAATATATTGTTAAATAATCCTACCGTGGTACCAAAGATGCTTTTTGATGAAACAATATGATCACCACTTTTGAGTAAGGCCATACAGGTAGTCATAATTGCACTCATGCCTGATGATGTGCCTATGCATCTTTCACCCCCCTCCATCGCCGCAAGGCGGTTTTCAAAGGTACGAACAGTGGGATTAGTAAAACGCGAATAGATATTGCCGGGCTCTTCGCCAGAAAATCGAGCAGCGGCCTCGGCGGCGTCTTTAAAGACAAAACTGGAATTTAAAAATATCGGCTCACTATTCTCATTCTCATGCGTGCGCACATGACCACTCCTGAGAGAAAGTGTTTGAATGTCATACTTGTCCGAGTCAATATTCCCCATGTTCCAACCTCCTAAAACGAAAAAAACCCGCTTGCAGCATTTGCTAAAGCAGGTTTGTACTCTTTAGCGGTATTTGATTAAGCGCCCGCAAGCTGATTTCAAATCGGCGCTGTTAATTACAGTAGTTAAATCAGCTGGGTATGTCAATATTTTAATTAAATATCACCGAATATCATGGTGATTAATTGGCGTATGCCCCTTGATTTGAGGTGGAAGCTGAAACAGACTGAAATTTGAGCTCTATTGGATATTAATCAGGAATAGTATCCCCCTTACATATCTTAATTTTAGATGGGTTTATAATGAAAACGGATAGACATAACAAACAAAGCTAATTCGTGTAGCCATGCTTAACAATTTATCTTTGGGACAAATTTTGCGATGTTAGAAAAAGAAAATAGTCTCCGTTTTTTCCACTTAATCCGTTGTTTTATAAAACAACCTCTTTTATATACACCCGAAAAGCACCCTGCTCGATTAGCTTTTAGGGTGTCTACTTCTAGTTATGCGTCATGGAGATTAAGGCATGGATTTAAGTCCAGCGGAACAATTTGCCCACAGCACCGTGCGTATTGAATGCGATTTGCAAAGCGGTGGTGTCGGTACTGGAACAGGTTTATTCTATAGCCTAGATCGGAAAGGCGACCAGCATATACCCGTGATTGTCACAAACAAGCATGTGGTGGCAGGTTCAACGAAAGGAAGGTTTTTGTTAACACTCAAGAACGCTGAAGGTGCTCCGGACATTGGAAACACGAAGTCCTTTGAGCTCGACAACTTTCAGGGCCGGTGGCTTCCCCATCCTGATAATGATGTAGATCTATGTGTTATGCCTATTGCACCTCTAATTCGAGAGGCTGAAGCTACTAATACACTGTTTTACTTTGTCACTCTAGAAAAAGAACTTATTCAAACTGCCGACGACATGAAGGATATGTTAGGACTAGAAAGCATACTAATGGTTGGTTATCCGAACGGCCTATGGGATGCAACCAATAATCTCCCAATCTTCAGGAAGGGTGTATTGGCATCTGACTACAAAAGAGATTGGAATGGGAAAAAGGAGTTTCTAATCGATGCAGCTTGTTTTCCAGGATCTAGCGGCTCTCCTGTACTGCTTTTTGAGATCGGAAACTATCAAACTCGAAATGCACTAGTAATGGGATCCCGAATAAAGCTTCTTGGAGTTTTATACGCAGGCCCACAGCATACGATTGAAGGAGATGTACAGATTGTGCCAGTAGCTACTCAGCAGAAAGCTGTGGCTGTTGCTGGCATACCGAATAATCTTGGAATCATAATAAAATCAGAACAACTACTAGCGTTCGAAGGCAAGATGAAGTGACGCCTAACAAATCAATCAAGTTCGCCCACAAAAAACGTGGGCAGGACGTGCAAAAGGCGCGCGCCTCTTATTTCTGCCGTTATTTTCTGTAGATCAAACTTGACCGTAAAATTACCATATGTACAATGTACATATGGAGTATCTTAAATTTGAATGGGATAAAAAGAAAGAGAAAACTAACATTAAAAAACATGGAGTCTCATTTGAAGAAGCCCGGACAGCTTTTTATGATGAAAATGCAATTCAATTCTATGATCCTGACCATTCAGACGATGAGGATCGTTTTTTATTATTAGGCACAAGTTATAAGTTGAACACGCTAGTTATTTGTCATTGTTTCAGAGTGGACGAAAAGTTAATTCGCATTATCTCTGCCCGAAAAACTGATGAAGCTGAAGAAGAAACTTACTGGAGTTATAGAAAATGAGAGAACATTACGATTTTTTAAAAATGAAGGGAAAGAAAAATCCCTATATCAAATTTTTAAAACAACCCGTAACAATGCGTCTTGATAAAGACTCTGTCGAGTATTTCAAATCTTTAGCAGAGGAATCAGGAATTCCTTATCAAACACTAATAAATTTATATCTTCGAGATTGTGCCGCAACCGAACGAAAACTAGATTTAAAATGGAAAGAAAAATCATAACAAGCGACTGTGATTAAAATCAATCATATTTTTATCTCACCATCGCTTTTTCATTCCAGGATACACCGTCTCTTACCATAAAATATGGTCAGGGTCAGAACTTGAATCTTGCATTTTTGGTCAATTAGATACAGGCATAAGACCATTCAAATAAATATACCAATCACGTGAGTATTATCATCGATGAGCATCCAGGGTCAGAGTAAAATATTCTCTCGTTATAGATTTTTTATTCTTACCAAAATATGATGAGCTAATCATGTCAATAGAAACCAACAAAACTTTAAATTTGACGACCTTAGCCAACGCTGCAGAAAACAATATATGAGCCCAATATTGGCCTAACTAAATTATGGATAATTTAGAATTTCGACAAGGGACAAAGGGTAAAAAGGTATGGCTTTGGACATTATACCGTTCCACTTTAAAAGAACATGTTGATAATGCCTGGGGTTGGGACGAAAGTTTTCAGTTTGAATCTTTTAATAAATACTTGCGGGTTGAAGAGTTTTGTCTAATTTACCAAAACAATAAGCCAGTAGGCGGATATCTACTTCAAGACAAGAAAGATCACTATTGGTTAGAAATGATTCTTATTGATGCTAAGCATCAAAATAAAGGCATAGGCACAAATATTATTTGTGATATTTTGAAACAAAACTGTTCAGATATTAAACCATTAGAATTTAATGTAATTAAAGGGAATCGCGCAATAGCGCTTTATAAAAGATTAGGATTTCATGTATATGATGAAGATGATAATTTTTATAAAATGACAATGGGTTAACATGTATATCGTCAAATTTTAACGCGTATTGGAGAAACTATGTGTAGAAATATCAAAACTCTTTTCAATTTCGATCCCCCTGCGACAGAGGATGAAGTGCGCGCTGCGTGCATTCAATTCGTACGGAAAGTCAGTGGTTCCGTCAAGCCGTCAGTTGTAAATAAACCTGCATTCGATATAGCGGTAAATAATATAACCGCTACGATTACAGAATTACTAACATCACTGGTCACCTCTGCCGAACCTAAGGACATGATCACAGAAAACAAAGCCAGGGCCCGGATTGAACAACGTTTTGGCGCAGCAAGTAGTAGCAGAAACTCATAATTTTTCCCTCTAACATTCAGGAATAAATCTAATGAAAGCAATATGGAACAATCAGGTCTTGGCAGAGAGCAATGAGACGATCGTTGTAGATAACAATCACTACTTCCCGTCATCGTCTCTGATAATGACATATTTTTCAGCCAGCGATAACACCTCACACTGCCCCTGGAAAGGTGATGCGAATTATTACAATATTGTCGTTAACGATAAAGAAAATAAAGATGCTGCCTGGTATTATGCTACACCTAAAGATGCGGCGAGTGAGATAAAAGACCATGTTGCATTTTGGCGTGGTGTAAAGATTGAAGAGTAATTACATTACCTCATCTTAAAAATTGATTAGGTATAATGAATAAAACTTTAGTGGTCTACACCGTTAATGAAAATAACTGTTCGTACTTATAATGCATCCGATCTTTCCGATCTGGCCAATATATATAATCAAGGGATCAAAAAGCTTGGGCATACACACTACACAAACGATCAGGTCGTAGCCTGGTCAAGCTTTGCTGATGATATCGATGATTTTAGAAAGTGGATAAATCACTCCACGACCTTTGTTGCAGTGGACCTGAAAATGAACGTTGTTGGTTTTGCCGGCCTGGAGACTAAGGGTAGGATCTCTTCCCTGTTTGTTACCCCGGAAGTTATGCGCATGGGTGTAGGAACGGCACTACTCAATCATCTGATTGGTGAGATTAATCTACGAGATCTAAAGTCTGTCACGA
>JBNMOP010000063.1:0-15331 GCA_051275005.1 Gammaproteobacteria bacterium
AGCCGATGCTCGTGTGCTGCTAGTTCATCATTGTCAGGTTTAATTGTTTTTAATTTTGTCCGATCTTTATCTAATCGAAAATTTATCGTCATTTCTACATCATCTTTTTTTTCTTCATAAAGAGATAAACTGGTTTGTCCGCCTGTCATAGCCAGATAAACATCAAGAAGGATCTGCGCATCCAGCAAGGCACCATGCAGATCTCGTTGTGAATTATCTATATCGTAACGACCACAAAGTGCATTCAGATTATTTTTCTGCCCTGGATGTAAAGTTCTAGCCATTACCAGAGTATCGGTAATCTTACAAAAATCTTCTATTCGACCCCACTCCTTCCCCAGTTCTTTTAACTCTGCATTAATAAATGCGACATCAAAAGGAGCGTTATGAATAATTAATTCACTATCGCGTATATAATCGATAAAATCTTTTGCAATATCTTTGAACTTAGGCTTATCAGCTAGAAATTCATTACTGATACCATGTACATCGAATGCTCCATCATCTATTTCACGCAATGGATTAATATATTCGTGAAATGTTTTCTCTGAACGACGTCGATTTCTAATCTCAACACAACCAATTTCAATTATTTTATGACCATTGGAAGGTTCCAACCCTGTAGTTTCAGTATCCAGTATTACCTGTCTCATAAATTAAACTTTAAGTATTCAACATCGAATCGATAGCAATATTTGCCAATTCATCTGCACGCTCATTTTCCTGATGACCGCTATGCCCTTTGACCCAATACCAATCAATTTTATGTTTTGCACAAACTTCATCCAATTGTTGCCATAAATCTACATTTTTAACTGGCTTTTTATTAGCAGTTCGCCAGTTTTTTCTTTTCCACCCCGTTATCCACTCAGTAATTCCATTCTTAACATAGACAGAATCTGTAGTTAAACTAACGTTACATGAACGTGTCAAACTTTCCAAAGCCTTAATTGCAGCAGTCAGTTCCATACGATTATTTGTAGTATCAAGTTCTGCGCCATACAGCTCTTTAATTGTATCGTTACACCTCAACATAGCACCCCAACCTCCTGGACCCGGATTACCACGACAGGCGCCATCAGTAAAAATTTCGACAACCTGATTCATGTATTATCTATGCTACGTGCAGTAGGTTCTGCTATGCCAGATTTAATCATACTCCGTCTTTTTAACCAGATATCTTTTATCGGAGTTAATGGGACAACTCTCTTACGAACCACAACGACATATATACCTCCAAAAATTGTCCAACAGAACTTACCTAACTTTTCGAGAAATTCCAGTTTTTTCATTATCTTCATATTTCGAAATGGTGGTCGATAGATAGATCGCTCAAGCTTAACCAATTCAAAGTCAAGTAATGTAAACCAATCGCGTATCCTGTGATAACTAAAAAAATGCCCACACCAGGGTGGTTCATCACGCCATGCTAAAAGTACACGCCAGATACCAAAGAAACTCCAGGGATTGAAACCAACAATAATTAAATGTCCATCCCCAATGAGAATACGCTCAATTTCTCGCAGTATTTTATGGGGATTTGATGAATACTCAAGTACATGAGGGAGTACCACAACATCTACACTTTCCGAAGCAATGGGTAAAAATTCAGCGGAACATTGCATTGCGGTGCCCTCTTGAACTTCACCTTCATTTTCCTGTTGTATAATAAAGCTATGACTAATACGAGTACTATGTATTAACTTGTCACCATGCAACAGACCAATTTGCATTAAATGATACCCAAACAAATCTGGCAAAAATTTTTCAAATATTGCTTGCTCATTATTCAATAGATGCTGTCCCAACGGACCAGAAAACCAGTGTAACAAGCGTTGAGAAACTGAAAACATGCCAGATTCATTATTTGAAATTTTTGTCATAAGTACTATGATAACCTGATAATAAACTCAGGTAATAATTAGCGAGTATAAAATATGATTGAAGTAATCCCAGTGTCTGCTTTTCAAGATAACTATATATGGTTATTACATAATACGTCACTAGGAAATGTTGCAATTGTGGATCCAGGTGATGCTGATCCTGTAATTGCTGAACTAGAAGCTTCAAATTTACACCCGGTTGCAATCTTAATCACCCATCACCATCCTGATCATGTTGGTGGAGTAAACAAGCTATTATCTCATTATAATGTTCCTGTTTATGGACCCGCAAGTGAAACAATACCTGGTATGACAAATCCATTAATTGAATCCGATATTGTTGAAATTGATAATCTCCAGGCAAAATTTACTATACTCGATGTCCCGGGTCATACATTGGGTCATATTGCATATTATGGCCATGATAAATTATTTATCGGCGACACACTTTTCATGTCAGGCTGCGGACGCTTATTTGAAGGTACTGCAGCTCAAATGTACAATTCCCTGGAAAAGTTAAAGTCATTGCCAGATACCACAAAAATATATTGCGGACATGAATATACAATCGCAAATCTGGGCTTTGCAAATACAGTTGAACCTGAAAACTCTGACATTAAGAAAAGACTAATATCATGCCAACAGGCCAGGGATAAAGACATCCCGACCGTACCAGGCACCCTCAAGATTGAAAAGAAAACCAATCCTTTTCTAAGATCTGAGATACCAGAGGTAAAAGCTGCTGCAGAGTCTTATGCAGGCCATAAACTATCTAACAGTGTTGAGGTGTTTGCATCAATCAGACGTTGGAAGGATAACTTTTAAGAAAAAGTCTCAGTCTCTAATGTACCAATATTGTTTTAAATAAAAAAACTTGACCGTTTTCAATCAGTTGCCTACGATGTGCCGATGATTAAAAAAGCCATATCAATAATTTTCTCATTATCTATCCTTGCGGCATGTACAACTGCCCCAATAAACCATCAAAATGAGGAAGTCACATCCATTTCTAACCTGGGTGATGATGTCGCGCCAACACCGGTACGAATAATCTCAGAAACCCCTGTCATACCAACTGTACTACCTGTTTTATCGTCAGATAAAGAAATTGATGATATCTGGAAAAGAATACGAAATAACCTGCAATTGGACAGACATCTTAATAATAAATCTGTAAAAGAACGTATTGCATGGTATGCAAGAAATCAAGAATATCTAAATCGGGTTGCACAACGCGCAACGCCGTACATCTATCATATTGTGCAGGAATTAGAAAAAAACAATATGCCTTTGGACTTAGCATTATTACCCGTAGTAGAAAGTGCATATCAACCATTCGCCTATTCTCGTAGCCATGCATCAGGGATCTGGCAATTTATACCAGGCACTGGAAAGATGTATGGATTAAAGCAAAATTGGTGGTATGACGGCCGGAGAGATATTGTTGCAGCAACCAAAGCTGCGTTGGCTTACCTTGAAAAACTAAATAAACAATTTCATGGAGACTGGCAACATGCACTGGCATCCTATAACTCCGGTGAACGAAATGTAGAAAGGTCAATAAAACGAAATATCGTTGCAAATAAAGAAACAGATTTTTTCTCGCTTCGATTACCCAGAGAGACCCGGGGTTATATTCCCAGTTTACTTGCAATCGCTGAAATTGTTGCTGCGCCGGAAAAGTATGGTATTAAATTAACACCCATTCCTAACGAACCCTATTTTGAAAAAATTGAGATTGGTGGACAGCTGGACCTTTCTACTGCTGCAGAGCTAATGGGTCTGAGTATGGATGAGTTATATACACTGAATCCGGGCTTTAACCGATGGGCGACTGACCCTGAAGGACCACACTACTTGCTCGTTCCTATAGATAAAAAACAACATTTTGTTACAGGTCTTTCTAATATCCCGGCTGAACAACGGATGAGCTGGAATCAACATATCATCAAGTCAGGTGAATCTTTAAGTCAAATTGCCGAAAAATATAAAACCAGTGTAACGATAATCAGAGAAACGAATAAAATTCGCGGTAATCTGATTCGTGCAGGTCATTCGCTAGTAATCCCTACATCTAAAGAACCAGGTAAATTTTATACGCTTAGTCTGGAAAATCGATGGCTGGGTGGGTTAAAAAGAGAAGGTAATGGTGATAAATATATATATACAGTAAGAAATGGTGATAGCTTATGGTTAATCGGTCGACGCTATAATGTTACGATTAATCAACTGACTGACTGGAACGGTATTAAACCACGAAGTATTTTACGCCTCGGACAAAAGATTACGCTTTGGGTTCCTACTCCCGGTGAAAAAAAATCACAAGATATTGCAACAAATACAATAGTCAAAACTAACTATTTACGCAACGAAGAAGGACACATTCACTACACTGTAAAGAAAGGTGATTCACTTTGGTTAATTTCTCGTCAATTTGGTGTGACTATTGGTCAGTTACAAGAATGGAATAAATTACTAAATGGAAAGCACCTGCAACCTGGTCAAACACTTGTCTTGCTCAATGCTCCTGCCCTGGCTACAGACGCCTAATCAAGCATTCACACTAATAACAATATTATACTCACGGTCCAAAACATATATATATTAGCCCACACCCTGAATTATTCGTAGAATAGCTCTATGATCAGATTCATAAAATTAATTCTTCGCTACATATTAAGAACTTTATATCAGGTAGAAACCAGTGGAATGGAAAACTATCTGAAGGCTGGCAAGCGTGTATTAATTGTTGCTAACCATACTTCGTTGCTGGACGGCATATTACTTTATGCCTGGTTACCTGAAACGCCTACCTTTGCAATAAATACAGATATAGCATCGAAAAGAAGTTTTCGTTTTTTTCTAAGATTTGTCGATTTATTTGTAATGGATCCCAATAGTGCTCTGCCCATCAAATCCATGATCAAGTTTATTCGTGAAGATAAAAAAGCGGTAATATTCCCTGAAGGCAGGATCACTGTCACGGGAACACTCATGAAGATTTATGAAGGCCCTGCACTCATTGCTGATAAAGCCAATGCAATGATACTCCCCATCGCTATCGACGGGGCACAATTGAGTCCATTTTCGTACATGAGAGACCGAGGACATGTAAAGCGTTTTCCAAAAATAACCTTAACTATCCTACCACCAGAAAAAATTGAATTAGACCCTACGCTCTCTAGTCATGATCGTCGTAAACTTGCATCAATAAAACTACAAAAGCTGATGCTCAAATTACAGTACGCCACATACAACAATAAAAAAACATTATTTGCAGCAATGACTGAAGCTTCAGATAAATATGGACAAAATCTGGTTATTTTGGAAGACACCAGTAATACAAAATTAACTTACAAACAGTTATTTACCCGATCATTTGTCCTGGCCCGCATTATGGACAAACAGACTATTGCTGGTGAGAATGTTGGATTAATGTTACCCAATGTGAATGCCATGGCCGCCAGTTTTCTCGCGCTGCAATATCTTGGACGAGTACCGGCAATGTTAAATTTTTCTGCCGGGTCTCAAAATATAATCAAGGCATGCGAAACTGCTAAATTAAAAACGATATATACCTCCAGGTTGTTCATTCAAAAAGCTGGATTTGATACCCTTATAGAAGATCTTAAATCACACGTAGACATAATATATCTTGAAGACCTCAGACAGTTAATAAGGTTAACTGACAAAATATTAGGAGTATGGCAAGCACTCAATCCCCTAAAGTCTTATTTAAAAAGAGGGCAATTTAATCCACAAGGCCCAGCTGTAATTCTTTTTACATCTGGATCTGAAGGTATTCCAAAAGGGGCAGTACTATCGCACGAGAATATACTCTCAAATTTTGCGCAGGTATGCATACACATAGATTTTAAACCATCAGATGTAGTTTTTACCTGTTTGCCGCTATTTCACTCATTTGGACTTAATGCCGGTTTTATCATGCCTATACTGGGCGGCAGTAAAGTTTATCTTTACCCTACACCTTTACATTACAGATTAATTCCTCAATTAATCTACGATAAAAACGCCACAATCTTTTTTGGCACAAATACATTCTACAAAGGCTATGCAAAATATGCTCACCCGTACGATTTTAATAGTTTGAGATTTGTAGTCGCAGGTGCCGAAAAACTTCGTGAAGACACTCGTCAACTGTATATGGAAAAATTTGGAATACGGATTTTTGAAGGGTATGGTGTGACGGAAACAAGTCCAGTAATTTCAGTTAATGCACCGCTCATTTTCAAATATGGCACTGTCGGTTTGCCGATGCCTAATATTGAATATTATTTGGAGCCTGTAGATGGAATTGAAGATGGTGGACGCCTGTTTGTAAAAGGACCTAATATCATGCTTGGTTATTTACTACATGATTCAGATGGAAAGATTATCCCTCCAATATCCAGCCGTGGAGAAGGATGGCATGATACAGGAGATATTGCTGACATAGATGAGGAGGGATACTTTACCATACTAGGTCGCGCAAAACGGTTTGCTAAATTGGGTGGAGAAATGATTTCTTTAACTGCGGTTGAAGAATTGGCGATACAAACATGGCCCGATGCAAATCATGCTGCTGTTTCCATCGTAGATGATAAAAAAGGTGAAAAAATTATTCTTGTAACTGATCAACATGACGCTAATCGCAAGGCATTTCAAGATACCACTCGGCGACTCAAATACAGTGAAATATATATCCCTAAAAAAATTGTTTTCGCAGATCAACTTCCGATATTAGGTACAGGAAAAACAGATTATTTTCTGTTAACTCAAATGGCAAACGATGAAGAAAAGGAAGGCAGTGGATGGATTGCAAAAATCGAAAATCTTGTTAAAAATTCTACAACAGAGAGTAAACCAGAAGAAAATTCAAAAAATCATTAGAATTCCTGATAATTACTTTACTCTATTAATTCGACCGACTCTTTTCGAGTTAAAGGAACAAAGCCAACTGGCATCACATTTCTTATCTCAACATTACCCATTTGGTCTTTAGTGATCACCTGGAGATGTTGCGTCCGTGTTTGTGGTCCCACAGGTATAATTAATCTTCCTCCAGGATTTAGCTGATCAAGCAATGACTGAGGGACTTTATCAGGCGCTGCCGTTACAATAATTGCATCATAATTTGCATATTCTATCCACCCATCATATCCATCACCAATTCTGACTGTTATATTTTTATAACCCAGATTATTCAATATTTTTTTTGCTTTTATTCCCAAGGACTCAATGATTTCTATGGTATACACATGTAGAGCAATTTCTGCCAGGATTGCGGCTTGATAACCTGACCCTGTCCCTATTTCCAGGACTATTGAATCTTTATCTATCAATCCCAGGTTAGTCATTAACGCCACAATATAGGGTTGTGAAATAGTTTGATTTTCCCCTATAGGTAACGGTCGGTTTTCGTAGGCATAGGGTTTATATATATCTGGTACAAATTCATGTCGAGGTACTTTTCTAATGGCTTCGATCACCAGGCTGTCAAGTTTTTTTACACCAATATAATCTTCAGTATCAACAACCATGGCTTCAATTTCATCTGCTAATTTATTACGCAAATCCAGGTAATCCATCTGAGCAAAAGAGATTGGCGCAATACTCCAAAGCAAACCAAATATAATTATTATAAATTTATACATACTAAAAAATTCAGACCAATATATTTTAAAATTTAAATAGATCCCCATTAACAATGTTATTTAATCATTTAATGAAATGTCTCCAATATACATACTAACGATTTCCTATCTATAACGATGACAAACCATTAATCGCAGATTTATATTAGTGTTTGATTTTTATTCATTCACTGATAACGCCAGAATCCGGCTTAATTGACAAAGAGGTCGACCACTCTCCTCTGCCCATATATTAAATACACCCTGAACTATTCTTTTTGCCTTCTCAGATGAAGGAATACCTTGAAATGCTCCCCATCGGTTCAATGCCCGTATCACGTCATTCGTAAGTATGAATGTATCTTTTCCAACCATTCGTAAAAAATAAGGCACAGACTGACCACCCATTTGGGTATAACATTTTTTCAAGTTAAGCCAGAGACCTACCGAGTCTGGAACAGGCCAGGCCGCCAAATATTTGCCAAAAGATTTAGAACCTTCTCTTTGTTCATGCATAATAGTCGCATTTGATCGTACAGCATTAATCTTTCTCCAGTGACGAATGATACGTTTATCTTGCATTAATATATCCAAATCATCATCACTCATTAGTCTTACGCGTTCTGGATCAAAATCATAAAATACCTCTTCGAATGCTGACCACTTTGCATCGACCATACTGTGTTTCAGTCCTGCACGAAAAATACGCCGAGACATATTTGACAAATACCAGGCATCATCACGGGCTAAAAGCACTTTATTTGAGCTTGCAATAGGTAAAAATTGTTCTATATCATCCTCAGGATGAAGAATCGCTGCTGTCTCATAGATGATTTTATATGGTTTCATTTATTAAAATTTTATTTTTTTGTGTGTATTAATACGAAGCATAGGTATCATAATTAAACAAAAAAACAAACAAGGTCTTAGTAACATGGAACAATTAAAACCCTTTATTCGTAATATTCCTGATTTTCCCAAGCCAGGAATACAATTTAAGGATATCACTCCATTACTGAAAGACCCAACAATGTTAAAACTGACCGTACAGGAATTGATTCAACCCTTTCGTGATATTAATTTAACTGCGGTTGCTGGCATGGAAGCACGTGGTTTTATCTTTGGTAGTCTGGCTGCTATTGAACTCAATGTCGGTTTTATTCCATTACGTAAACCTGGGAAACTACCCTATGATGTCCAGTCTATTTGTTATGATTTAGAATACGGTTCCGCTGAATTAGAGATCCACATTGATGCTATGAGCGAGGGTGACAGAGTATTACTAGTAGATGACCTTATTGCAACTGGTGGAACTGCAGCAGCCAGCTGTCAATTAATTGAGAGGCTCGGTGCCAAAGTTGTTGGTTGTGCCTTTGTAGTAGAATTAGATGAGCTAAATGGACGTGCTAAATTAGCAGATTATCAAGTTCATTCCTTATTGCACTATTAATACAGATAAATAGTTAATCCAATCTGGTAAATTATATTCGAAGAAATTAATGCATATTTCTTCGGAATGTCATGGTCAAATATATAAGGATAAATTATTTAATCTAACTTTCGAATCATGACATGGGCAGCAATTAGTATGCCAAATCCTACATAGATGCCGATCATTCCCACCAACATTAATATTGCAAGTGTAACTGTGATAATCGCCGAGCGTGCAAGAAAAACAATCATTATTGCCAACAGCATAAATGACGACATTATAGCTGCAATGATAAATATTTTTTTTGTCTTATTTATCGGTTCATGACTTGCATCTGCCATTTTACTTTCCTTAAAGATTCTCTAATACCTGATTATTTCACTACTCTGGGTGAATAGACAGATAATTCCTAATATTCTTGTTTGCAAATGCAACGCAAGGTAAATTAGTTTAAAACTAACTTCTTCGTCATAACTAAGGTACTTCATATGTTGCACAAAATAACATTGGCATCTTTATTGATTCTATTTACAGCAATAGCTGGCAGTTCCCTGGTTTCAGCACAAATAGAAGAAGGCAGGCCAGTTGTAATTCTAATAACGCCTGACATAATTTATGCAGGCTCGTTAGATGATGACTCCCCACAATATGAAACCAAGGCTATCGAAGGTTTATTCAGTAATAAAAATGAAGGAATTATCGAGAAAATTTATGCATTTGAAATACTTTTGCATGGTATTTTTTATAACGGTCTGCGTATTGCCCCGGAAGAGCAGATGATCATCCTCGCCGTGCCAGCAGGGAATACACGGCAAACCTGGGTTGAAATAGTATCAATATTATTTGATACTTTCGAGATACCTTCTTTGTATATTCATGAAGCAAATACCTGGGAAGACGCGATACTTCCTGATCTGACACCTGGAAATAAGTTATATTGGATAATCAACGATATAAATGAATAAAAAATTAGATTAACTAATTCTAATTAATCCAGCAATACCATGTTCACCACTGCAGAACAAAGAAATTTTGATAGTAGAATTTGTGAAATCAGCCTGTCTCATGTCTTACGAAGAATTCATTAACCTCTTCGATATTTGTTTTAAATTCCATTTCAGGCAGACTATTCAGAAATACTTTACCATAGGGTTTACTCGTCATACGAGGGTCGCATATCATCAGCACACCATAATCGTCAGCATCCCTAATTAATCTGCCAACCCCTTGTTTTAATGTAATTACCGCTTCTGGCAACTGATAATCCATAAATGGATTTCTACCTTGTTCTTCCATTTTCTTCATTCTTGCTTTTAACACTGGATCATCTGGTGTCGCAAAAGGTAATTTATCAATAATTACACATGATAATGCTTGCCCCTTTACGTCTACACCTTCCCAAAAACTTTGAGTACCTAGTAAAACGCTATGGGGGGTGTTTCGGAATGAATCCAATAATTCCGTCCGTGGAGCATCACCCTGAACCAGAACCGGAAAATTAATCCTGCTACCAATTAACTCCGCTGCAATGCGCAAGGCACGATGACTGGTAAATAGAAAAAAAGCCCGACCACGAGTAAATTGCAATACAGGCAACACCAATTCCAGAACCATTTCCGTGTAACCTTGAGTACGAGGATCAGGCAGATTTTTTGGTAGATATAGCATCGCCTGACGTTTGAAATTAAATGGGCTTGGCCAACTTTTCTGTTTTACCTCAGTTAGTCCCATACGACTGGCGTAATGATTAAAATTGTCTTTAACTGTCAAGGTTGCAGAGGTATAAATACAAAGACATTTATAATCCACCATGCGTGATTGAAAAGTTTCAGCTATGTCTAACGGAGTTTGATGCAGTAGAAATATTTTACCTCTAATTTCCAACCATTGTACAAAATCATCGGTATGCGTTTCGATAAACATATCCAGAGAATTCATTAATATCCCACATCGTTTAAAACAGTTATCCAGTTCCTTCCCACGATTCGCGAAAGAATCTAATAACTGATGAACCTCCATGCTTTGTTCCATCAACTGTTGCAGAGAAGCCTCAACTTGCACCACGTCCCTAACTTGATACCAGGCTTTACGATTCTCATTTTCTCCAAAGGATAATCGTAATTGCTTGACTGCAGTATCTAGCTTATCAAGTGTGACGAGAAAATCAGGCATGTCCGCAGCTTCGGTAAAATAAGCCTGTTTACTATCACGTATCAATTCAGTGAATTGATGACTGGTTAATGTTTGACTAAAAAATTGCGAAGCAAGATCTGGCAATTGATGTGCTTCATCAAAAATCACGACATCAGCAATAGGCAAGAGTTCACCATAACCTTGTTCCCGTAAAGCCATATCCGCCAATAATAAATGATGATTAACGATAGTTAAATCTGCCTCACCAGCCTGTCGCCTGGCTTTAAATACAAAACAATCTTCAAAAAATGCACAATCCTGGCCCAGGCAGTTTTCCGTAGTTGATATTAAAAACTTTCTGACGGGCGCATCTTCTGGAATTGCAGTTAATTCTGCCAAATCTCCACTAATAGATTGTTGTGACCATATACGAATATTATGTAATTGAGCTGAGTATGCCTGGTTCATTCCAGCTTGATCTGTTTCCATTGAAGACAACCGGTGCAGACACAAATAATTCGCCCTGCCCTTTAATAATGCACTGTGAAGTGCCCTGCCCGATGCCTGTTGGATGGTTTTCAGATCACGTTGGAATAGCTGATCCTGAAGATGTTTTGTCCCAGTCGAGATAATTACTTTTTTACCTGAAAGAATTGCTGGAATCAGATAAGCAAACGTTTTACCCGTCCCAGTACCCGCCTCACAGATAAATGATTCATGATTAGCAATAGCGTCCGCAATAGCCTCTGCCATTTCAATCTGTTGAGGTCGAACCCGATAATCTGGTATCAAATCTGCTAATGGACCAGAATTTGAGAGTATATCTGAGGGAGTAATCATTTTGAGGAGGACTGTCTAGCAGCGATCATGTCCAAATACCATTACATTAGAGATAAAATCCATACCAGTAGTCTTCATTAACAGACGATCAAACCCCATCGCTATACCAGCACAATCCGGAAGCCCCTGTTTTAATGCCTCAATCAGATTATGATCAATTGGCATCTCATATGAGCCCTGATTGATACGCATCATATTTTCATCTTGAAACCGAGTCAGCTGTTCCTTTGCATCACATAGCTCATGAAAGCCATTTGCAATTTCCAGACCATCAATAAATAATTCAAATCTTTCGGCAACAGGTGGGTCATCATTACGTATTCTCGCCAAAGCTGCCTGGCAAACAGGAAAATCATAGATAAATATCGGATTTTTTCCCTTCAGTTCCGGAGTAATACAATGACTAAAGAGAAAATCCAACAAGGAACGTCGATTCGACTTTGATTGATGCAATCCATTATCAACAGCAGTGTCATACAGTTTTTTAGTTTCAGCAGTATGTGGATTTAATCCAGTGATACTTTCAAATACTTCAGCATAATTATATCTTTCACTCTTTTCAAATCCCAATTGCAGCAAAAATTTTCCTGATTCATCCATCAAAGCATGATGGTCAAAGCCTGTTCGATACCATTCAATCATGGTAAATTCAGGTTCATGATAGCAACCTAACTCACCATCCCTAAAGACTTTAGTAATTTGATATATTGATCCACTTCCAGACGCCAGTAAGCGCTTCATTGCAAATTCTGGAGAAGTATTCAGATACAAAGGCGGGGAATTATTATTATCAATATCGAGCCGCTGGGTATGTAAACTGACGAGATTTGGATCGGTATTACCTGATCGTGACAATATCGGCGTTTCCACTTCCATAATGTTTCTCTCATCCATGAATCGACGAATTAGTTTCAACAGCTCTGCGCGTTGTCTGATAATATCAAGAGAAGCACTGGGCTGCCAACTTTCAGACATCAGAAATTATTTTTCCTGTAATAATTTCTCACTAACAACACCTCACATATCATGTCTTATTTCTCTTTTGATCGTGACATATATTCGGCAGTGCGAGTATCAACCCGCACAGTCTCACCTTCCTCAACAAATAATGGCACCTTGATCATCGCTCCTGTCTCCAGCTTTGCAGGCTTCGTTCCACCGGTTGCAGTATCTCCTCTTAAACCAGGATCCGTTTCAGATATTTTAAGGATTGCAAACTTTGGTGGTGCTACGGTAAGCGGGGATCCATTCCAGAGTGTTACTTCACATTCTTCTTCTCCTTTAATCCATTGAGAAGCATCAACCATTGCCGTCTCATCGGCCATATATTGCTCATAAGAATCGGGGTCCATAAAATGCCACATTTCACCATCGTTATATAAATACTGTAGTTTAACATCCATAACATCAGCAGCCTCCACGGACTCTCCAGACTTATATGTACGTTCTAATACACGACCATTTTTCAGATTGCGAATTCTCACCCGACTAAACGCCTGACCTTTTCCGGGTTTAACAAATTCATTCTCTAAAATGGCATACGGGTCGCCATCAATCATTAATTTTAGACCTGAACGAAATTCACTTGTGTTATATGTAGCCATGTTTGTAATCCATAGTGCGTGATAAAGCGGCGTATGATACCTTGAAACGTATGGACAATTCGAGATGGCAACAACAAATACGCAATGGTATTAAGAACCGGGACGAATTACTTCAGTCCACCGGACATGATGTTAACTGCAGTCCTGCACCAGAAAAAGCTATATTATCCTTCCCCGTTCGGGTGCCAGAAGCATATCTCAACCGAATTGAGCGAAATAATCTCAATGACCCCTTATTACGCCAAGTTTTACCATTAGATGAAGAAGATAGTGTTATTACGGGATTTACCAGTGATCCGGTGGGGGAATTCAATAAACATGCTAGTCCTGGCTTAATTAGAAAATATCATGGCAGGGCATTACTGATCACAACCAGTTCATGTGCAATACATTGTCGTTATTGTTTCCGCAGACATTATCCATATGTGGAGAACCAAGCTGGAAAAGAAAATTGGAATGACGCATTAGATGTACTTAAAGCTGATCCTGACATCAAGGAAATCATTCTTAGTGGTGGTGATCCATTGTCTCTGACTGATAACAAACTAGAATCATTAATCAATCAACTTGAGCAGATATCGCACCTGAAATGGTTGAGAATACATACACGAATGCCAGTCGTTGTGCCTACACGGGTTACAGATAAGTTGGTTCGTGCAATTAGCCAAAACCGTTTTAAACAAACCCTTGTGCTTCATATAAATCATCCAAATGAAATCGATGATGAGGTAATAAGACGAATTAGATTGTTTCACGATGCAGGTGTTCGACTTCTTAATCAATCTGTATTACTGCGTGGGATTAATGATGACGCCCTGGTATTGGCTGAACTCAGTGATCGTTTATATACAAACGATGTACTACCCTATTATTTACATATGTTGGATCCCGTTGCCGGGGCTGCACATTTTGAAGTTAATGACGATGCGGCGAAAAATATCATGCATGAACTACGTAGTCGTTTACCAGGCTATCTGGTTCCCAGGCTAGTGAGAGAAGTTGAAGGGCAACCTTATAAAACTCCAATTTAGAATTAAAAATTTTTCCATATACTGCTCAGACCTAATTATATTAATTAATATTGTCAATCTTGCAAATCCGTTGAATTCATTTTTTAAATCGAGCGCGAGCTTTTTCAGCTGCTTTTTTTAACCTTGCGACCTGCTTTTTCTCTCAACGTTCTCCAGCGATTAACATTTTTTTTGCTTTTTTCTCACTAATTTTTACTAATTCCTTTTCACGTTTAAGTGCTGCATCCAGGAGATCCTTTAATACAGCTATTTCATCTCGCGCTGAAGTACGTATTGCCTTCAATGTTACTTTAGTGGCATCGAGGTCTTTCTTTAGGACTTTCACCAGATCTTCTCGATTTTTAGTCACAGCTTTACGGTTTGATGCTATGGAGTGTTGTTTGGAAGAAGGTCTCTTTTTAGCTATCGTCTTCTTAGTATATGTGGATTTTTTTTACAGCAGGTGCTTTTTTTATCGTAGGTTTTTTTTTCACTTTAGGTTTCTTAGATGAAGTAATAACAGACACTGTCACTCCTGTGACCTTTTTCTTCAATCATTGATTTAATCCTCACTTTATAATTATTTCATAATACATCCCAAACAAAACTATTTTCAAATGTTATACACATAAAACATAATTAAGATCAAAAACTCATAAAGAATGCATAATGTAGTGGTCAACTTTTTCCGGACACTTTGTTAAGTGTTTTTTCATAATCCATCGGTGTCATGTAATCCAGCGTTGAATGCAATCGCTTTGAATTATAGTACACCGCCACATATTCCCGTACATCG
>JBNMOP010000064.1:0-15170 GCA_051275005.1 Gammaproteobacteria bacterium
AACTAAGAACTATTGCACCGCCATCTGTGCTATCTGTATCGGAATGGAGTGTGACGGAACCGATGTTTGTAGTAATTGAATTACTGACCGAAATCGTGTCTGAAGCAACTAATGTAATCGCATCAGACGAACCGCTACTTGCAACAGCGCCACTGACTGTTAGTGATCCGCTTATCGCCGTAAGACTAAGAGATCCGGCAAGAGAAGCACCGCTTAAAGTGACAGAATTTGCATCAACAATCGTAACATCGTTGGCGGATGTTATAGATAAGGTTGAAAAGTCATTGGATGTGTTATTGAGCGTGAACGATCCGCCACCCACTAAACCTGTACTAAATCCTGCACTGTCGATTGCGCCACTCACGGTCAATGTGCCTGCAGTACTCCCTAGTGTGCTCGCGGACTTTAACTCTATGGTGCCTGCGAAACTGTTTGTACCGCTCACATTGTGTAATGCACCCACACCACCTACACCCGTACCATTTAGCTCCAGGATTTCTGTAATGCTATAGGTAACGTCATTTGAAAATGCCAGGGTACCACCACCATCAACGCGTACATTTCCTGCTGCAGTACCCAACGCGCCATCCGCAGTTACCTCGATTGTTTTGCCAGAATTCACAACAATAAGGCCAGTGTAGCCTGACGCGTTGTTATCGCCACTCAATGTCAGTGTAGTATTACCGCCTCCGCCACCGGCCGTAAATGTAGCGTTGCCCGTTAGCGTTCCCGCTATCGTGCCACCTCCACTTACGAACAATGTTCCATTAGGATTAACTGTGGTACCAACCGAAGTGTTCAGTGCACCTATTACCTCACCACCAGCTGAAGTAAACGTTCCAGCGTTTACTGTCACCGAACCTGTATCTGAAATCGCAAAACCACCTGATAATGTCAGAGCACCAGCGTTTATTGTTGTCAAACCTGTGTGAGTGTTGGTGCCAGATAAAGTCAAGGTGCCGGCCCCGAGCTTGGTTAACGCACCGGTCGTGGCTGTGGATGCACCGGATATCGTCAGAGTATTGGCACCGTTTGTAACGTCAATAGAAGAGTTAGTCGCCGCTGTTAATGTGAAGTTCCTATCTGTTGATGCTGTCGCACCAGTGTATTCCAACTCCCCACCACCCAGCACCAGGTTAGCGTCTGCGTTAGTCGCCGCACCAAGGTTCCCTGATACACCATTGTTACCAATCGACGCTACACTCAAGGTGCCTGCAATAATCTTTGTTGCACCGGTGTAGGTGTTAGTGCCTGATAGTGTTATCTTGCCCCCACCTGCCTTTTCTAATTCTCCCGTACCACTAATGACTGAAGAAATAGTGATATTACCAACAGCGTTAGCTAGGATTAGCCTATTGGCACCAAGTCCGATTGTTGAACTGAAAGACATTGCGTCTGCTGATAATAGTAATGTAGCGCCTATGGTGACAGGACCGGTGAATGTCAGTCCCGTTGATGACGCTCCGCTCGCTGTAATATTGGCATTGACATTGATTGCAGTGGCATCGCCGCCGCCAGCACCCTGAGCAACAAATCCTGAATTTGTGCCAGCAAGACCAATTAATTGATTAATATTGATTGTGGGTGCTTCGAGAGTGAGCACTCCCGCATTAGTATTTTGACTTATCGGATCGTTGATATCGATTGAAGTCGCTGCATCGAGCTTTAATGATGCGCCACTTAATAAACCTTCTACTGCTGTTGATGTTATAACGCTGTCGGCACCATTAAAGTCAAGATTATCATCATCAAGATCCGTTACAGCGGTTATATCATCACCGGTAGTTGTGTCACCATTGATATCAGGATTAGCAGCTTGAACGGTGATGGTATTGGGGTCTAATAATATGGTTCCGATTTCACCGTTATTCGCAGTTAGATTTACATCTCCTTCAAAACCTAACCAGTTTTTACCAGAGACTTCGACGAAGCCACCATCACCTGATATTGTTCCCCCTTGTGCAGAAATTGATCCTGCGAAACTTGTCGCTTCATCGGACCAGACAATGACTTTTCCGCCATCACCAATTTCAACAGCATCGGCGTTAAGGGTTACCTCATTACCAACGAATGTTCGACTAGCATTTTGAATGTCTGGATTGCTGCCCTGGAAATCTCCGCCGACAAGAATAGTTCCGCCTCCTGATAAACCAGAGACATCAATTGCTGTTGCGCCTGCTATTCCAACCTTGTCACCGAGTATCTGAACTTCACCACCTTCGCCATTATCGGACGATGCGGTGATGACACTTTCACCTTTAACGATGGTGGTATCGGTTGATTCGATTTCAATTGTTCCACCTGCCGCACTACCTGATGCATCTAGTGATGCGTTGTCCTGAATAGTAATTTCATTACTTCGAATGGCTATCAGCCCACCATTAGCATCGCGTGAGTAGCCTGTGATGATGCTGTTGCCGGATACATTGGTCTTACCAGTTGCTTCAATTTGGATGGTACCACCAACACTATCCGTTCCAGAGACGTCTAATGTGCCTGTGTTGATGAGCGAGTTACTTGCGCCACCGGCAATCAATCGGATCTTGCCGCCAACGTTTTCAATACTTCCTGCCTTGATAATGCCCTGGTTGTTGACCACATTGGTGAACACATCTTTTGCAGCGCTGCCCTGGAGTAAGACTGCGCCACCTTCGGCAGATATCTCGCCGGTGTTGGAGACCGCTTCACCAAGGTCGTGAACGTTTTCTAAAATGGATTCATCTACAGCAAATTGAATGAGACCGTCACCATCGAAATCCATGGTGACTTTCCTGCCGGCGACTAAGTTTACTGAGCCAGCGTTAGCATAAATTAGTCCTTCATTTTTAACCGCGCCGCCAACCAGACTAATCGAACCACCGGTTGCGGCCTGCATGATCCCCTGATTAACAACCATGCCACCTTCACTGTCCAGCGGGACCTGGAAATTATAATTACCCGCCATGAAATCCTGGGTATTGATGTCCAGACCCGATGCGATTAATGAGCCCACATTCACTTGCGCTGTGGGACCAAAAAAGACACCGGCTGAGTTGAGCAATAAGACGTTACCGTTTGCCCTGAGGTTACCAAAAATCTGTGTTGGATTATTATCAATAATCCGGTTCAGTGCCGATGCGGAAGATGAGGGTTGATTAAACTGGACTAACTCATTTTTCTTGATATTAAAATTTGACCAGTCGATGGCAACGTTGTTGGTCTGTTGATTGATGATTGTTGTGCTAGCGTCAGGACGATTAACCTTTGCACTACCGGCAACAACATTCTCTCCAGCGGGACCCGCAAATCCGGTGGTCGCTGACAATAACAATCCAGCGGGAAGTACGGCCTGGCGTATGTAGTACGCAAGGGGTTTTAATTTTGGTGCAGAAAAATCAGGACGAGTCATGCTACTACCCAGGTTATGTTTCCTGGTCTTTCGGATTTTTCTAGTTTCTAACCTGCTTCGAGTCATCGTCGGTAGTGTCGCTTTCCTTAGGTTATCTTGTTCTTATTATCAGTTAATTACACTAAAATCTGTCTACTGGCTCACAATAAATTTTACCTATAATTGTTGCACAATTAACACTCTCTTTTATCCCGGTCAAAATGCATTTTCCCTAAATAAATTTATTAGAACCGATAGGTTAAATCCGCCCACAATTGATAGGGTCGATTATTGTCTGGCACCCAGTGTGTCACATCCTTGGCAACCATCACCCGGGATTCTAACAATCCCGGTAGGGTCAAGCGCATTTGAACGCCCGCGCCACGGAAATTCACATAGTCCGCCAGACCTTCCTGGATATTTGAACTGAGAGGGTTATTTAGTCGCCCCCATGCGGCATCAAAAAATGCAGACAGCTGAATCAATTCACCCCAGGTACGATTTCCTATTGCGGCTTTATCACCAATGAAAGGCATGTTCTTAATTAACTCAATAGATAAAAACGTTCCACGGTCAACCAGTTGTTGTGCCGGAGGATAGGCACGAACGTTATCCGGTCCACCAATGGAATATTGCTCCATAGGTACCAGGATATCTGTGCTCCATTGGTTTTCACCACGTAGCAGTAGAGACAGACCATAATCGCTCTTTATTGTTTGCAGTCTTGATGCAGTGGTAAATAATTTTGAAAAATTACCTGATGCAAATGTTCGAGTACCCGCTACATCACCCGTACGACTGGATCGATCTGCAATGTCCAGTTCCAGCGTCTCAAATTCATTACCCATGGCACCAAACAAATTCGCTGCACCATGACTGAATTCTAATGTTACAAAATTTATTCCCAGAAAACGGGTATCAACATTGTCAAAACTGGTGGAGTAAGAAAACACTGACAGCTTATCATTGTTGGTTTGTCTACCACGTGTTTTGGTGGTGGAATCTTTGTGCGCGAACCCGACTCTCGCCGAGAAGTTCATTTGCCGACTTCTTAGCCAGTACTTTTCAAAAAATATTGTGTGATTTCTGGTTTCACCCTTGATCTCCTGTGCGGCGAGTTCACCCCCCACATCAAACACATTCCGGTTCCATCCAATACCCGCTCGAATGCCCCAATACAAATAGCGATCATAGTCAGCAGAGGTGAATGTATTATTTTTCGGCACATAGGTTTGTTGAACACTTAGGGAGAGTCGATCTGCCCCGCCGGTCGGATTGTTCCATTCAAAACTTGGTCTAAAACGATATTTACCTGTCTCCAGCAGACCGTTATTATCAACCCGATAGGCTAAATCAAATGTCTTCTCACCCTGAACCCTCAATATAATATCTGCAGTACCAACTTGTTGTCCGGGCTGAAAGACACCAAATACACTAAGTCCCGGGAAAGCGGTTATCTCTAAAATTGCAGATTCGATAGCGGCCTGGGTAACGGGTTGCCCAATTAATTTTTTAAACGGCGAAGTCAAGAGTGACTCTTTATATCGATCATTTCCCTCAACCACCACCCGACCTAGCTTGCCTTCAAAAACCTGAATAATCACAATCCCAGCATCCACAGTTTGTATGGGCACCACAGCCTGCGCCAGTATCAATCCCTTTTCGCGATAATAGAGGGTAACAACATCGGCGGCTTCTTGCAGTTGACCCACAGTGAAACCTTCAGGTTTTGCATCAATTTCATCTTGCAGGAGGACGGCCAATTCTGCCATGGTGATATCAAAGTCTGGTAAATCAACAGCGTCAGGAAGACGAAATTCACGCACGGCGACTTTTGGCCCATCATCAATCTCAAACGGTCTGTCAATGACAGGCCCTACTTCTAGTACCGCATCTGGTTGTTCAAACATTTCTTCAGGTGCGGGCGCTGCGGGGGGCAATAAACTACGACCAGTCTGCTCCGGGCGTACGGCGCCAGGTCGTGTTGCATCAGGGATGGCTATCTGAGCTTGAGCAGTTAAGATGGGAATAAAAGCGAGTGTAGTTATTAGGTGTATCTTGAGAATTCTCAAAACCCACGCAGCCGGGTAATACTTTGTCTTTGTTCCTACATGCAAAAATTTCATTAACTAGCTGACTTTAATCTATTTTTAATTGTGTTTTGCTAGACAAATCTTTAAATAATTTGCTGCCTATTTTGCTGCCTACAAAATAAGGAGAACTATATCAGTAAGAAGCTAATACGGTAAAGATAAATTAGGGAGATTTTGCAACAAATTGATGATGTTATCTACTGATTATACTAGTTTTTTTATTTGAGTTATGTTAGTCGTGCACAGTGTTGCTATGCAGCATATTATTAAGCTTAGTGACCAATGATATTTTTTGAAGATAAATTTATATTTTCTATGGTCTGAGTCGTTATGTTTAAATACGATATGATAATCAACAGTGCTGTTGATTATTTACATTACTAACAAGTCAATTTACTATGTCAATATTGTATCCAAAACGTGGAAAATAAATGAAAAATACTCACCGAATACCACGACAACTTCATTGTTTTAGTTGGCTATTAGCGCTCACATTTTCATCTGTCGGTAACTCTCAAGACAATAAATTTCAAGGTATTCAAGTTCAAAAACCTGAAATACAAGTACAGACAATAGAAGAGATCGTCGTTACAGCCCAGCGTCGTCAAGGTTTATTGGACGACCTGGATCGTGAATATAAATCGGTTGATGGCAAACGAATATTTGAAGGTCCTCACGGAGAATTGAGGTTTATTCTTGCAATAGGCCAAGAGATAAAAAATCAGGGAGAGATGAAACGGATTATGAGTCGGCGAATTACCATGCCAGTTGATTTTCCTGGAAGTTCATTGAATCGTTATAAATATCCCATCGCACATGAATGCGGCATTGATAAGTTTCAATTGTTCGATGGTGGCGAGTTCATGGCACTGGGATATGAAATGAAGTCCAGCGGTAGAACTGAAGTTCTGTTTGATGTAATGATAGGTGGCGGCCCATTCTCATCACCTGGTTTATGGGGTCCTTATGATCAAGTACTGGGACGCCGACATAAAATGGAATTGATCATGGGGGATGCCCAGTCCGATGGCATGGGATTGATGAAATCTGGTTACGCCGTGGGCATGAAGGCTGATATGCCAACCTATGAATTAATGGACCTGGGTGATATCTATAGTAGTGCGGTAAATGCCACTGGAAAATGTCTATCTGACAAGCTAAATATCGACGCAGCAAAGAACTTTTTATCTAAGAATTAATTCTTATTATTCAATGGATTGAAGATCTTTATTAAGGAAACTTCTCCATTCAGACATAGTCTCTTCATTAACTTGAACAGGATAGGTTTCAGAGGCCAGAGTCAGTATTTCATTTCTAAGTTTTGCACGGACCTGATTTACCAATAAATTACTAATTTGAGCCCTTACCTGCTCTAGTGTCACCCCTTGTGAAGGGATCACCTGCCCACGTTTTAAAATATGGAATCCCATCTCAGATTTTACCGCTGAGCTTACTACGTCTTCATCAAGTTCCATCAGTGTTTCATGAATTCCAGGGATCAATTCAGAGACCTTTAGTATGCCCATATTGCCACCGTTTAACTTACTCGGTTGATGTGAAGAATAACTCAAAGCGGCTGATGTAAAATCGGTTCTGTTGGCCTTGATGTCATCGGCAAGTTTATTGGCCTGATCTTCCAGCGCAGAGATATCACCGTCACTCATCCCTTCTTTAACAGGTAAAAATATTTGCCATACAGCTACTCTTTCTTCAATGACAAGGTTGTCTTTATTACTGTCATAATATTGCGTAATTTGTTCCTCTGTTGGAAAGCCCACTGGTATTTTTGAGTTAATCAATTTTGATACATAAATCTCTCTCAACACATTTTCAGCGCTACGCTGCATTAAAAATTTTGAGTTTTTATCCTGATTAAGATTATTGGCATTAGCTGCAGTGAGAAGTGCTTTTTGTGAGGCCTCTTGATTCACAAAATTATTAAATGCCTCTTCATTTTCTAGTAATGCCCGTTTTTGATTAACATCTACGTTGGCAAGTACTTGTACAATATCTTCATATGCGAGAATAGTATTCGCTGAGAGATCCAGACCCTGTGCCCAATTTTCCTGATTGGGTGTATTGCCTGGGCCAGATGCCACATTAATATTAGCGTTACTATTGGCTGTACTGTCGACATTACCTTTATTAGGTATGACCCCTTGTTGGTAGGCAACCAGAGCCCCAATCACGACAATAATGGTGAATATGTTAAAAATCATTTGTTTATTCATAGAAATTATCCGCCACTATTAAGTTAAAAATGTAAAAGCTAACAGAGAATAAGGAAAAATCGGTTAGCACGCAAAAATATTCTCGAATTTAATCAAAAAAATTACAGAATTTTCTTATTTTTCCCTTTAACAATAATAAGGTATGATGAGCACTTATCTTCTTTTGTCTGTATCAGTGTCAATATTTGGTGTCTTGGCGAGAACATTTATATGTATAGCAGGGATAAATCAGTTAATGACTTTATACTAACAACTTCAATAGTTTAGTGATTGATTATTATTTATAATTATGTATAAAGATAGGTTGTTGTAACAATGAAGCATTACCCTTAAAAATACTATAATTTTTATAACCTTAGATATTAAATTTAATCAAATATAACTCTATATATGGCGCCTAAAACTGACAATCTTGCAATATTATTTGCTGATGTAAGCGGCAGTACCCGATTATTTGAAATTCTTGGCGATGCAACCGCTCGGGTTAAGGTTTCAGAATGTCTGGACACCCTGTCCGGGGTGACAAAGGAATACAATGGCACCGTCATCAAAACAATCGGTGATGAAATTATGTGTACCTTCCCCACAGCAGACGAGGCAGCGAATGCCGCCAGTGATATGCATGAAGCGTTATTGGAAGATGTAACAGAGGGAGTTGGCAGTGAATTTACCACTATTGCTATTCGCGTAGGCTTGCACTATGGGCCTGCAATCTTGGAAGGCGGTGATGTATTTGGTGATGCCGTAAATGTGGCAGCAAGAATGGCTGCCCAGGCCAAGGGCGGTCAAATAATTACCAGTCAATTTACCGTTGATAAGTTATCACCTCTCATTAGAGCAGGTTGCCGTTTTGTAGACCGAGCATCAATCAAAGGTAAAAAAGAAGAGATCGATATATTTGAAATTATATGGCAAGAAGAAGATGTAACCCGTATGGCTACGGGATTAATGGTTGAAGAATCAAAACCTGAGGTCCGGTTAAAAGTTAATTATGACAGTAGTGAAGTCATCATCGACAAAGAAAAATCTACCTTGGTAATGGGCCGAAGCCAATCATGTGACTTACCGATAAATGAAAAACTTGCTTCTCGACAGCATGTAAAAATTGAATTACGCCGAGACAAATTTTTTATTATCGATCAAAGCACCAATGGCACACATGTTCTAATCGAAAATTCTGCCGAGGCCTTCTTGCGACGTGAAGAGATGGCAATCAATGGAAATGGCCAGATTAGTCTAGGCAAATCATTTGCCGAAGGACCATCTGAAATCGTAAGTTTTGCACTTATCTGAATAATAAAAAATGAATCCAGAAAACAAAAATTTAGACGAGATCAGCATAAAGAATTTAATTTACGGGCGGGGGATCTAGCAGAATGTCATCGACAAGTTCTACTCCTCAAGAAAAAATTAGCTGGACCTCTCACGCTATTACTAATGTAGGAAAAGTGCGTAAACACAATGAAGATGCCGTACTCGCCCGTCCTGAAATTGGTCTTTGGGTGGTAGCAGACGGTATGGGCGGCCACGCAAAAGGTGATGTTGCCAGTCAGATGATAGTTGAATCATTAAAGAAAATTCATGAGGGGACATCGTTAACTAATTTTATCAATGATATTGAAGATCGAATAACCAATGTCAATAAAAAACTGGTGGATATTGCCAGGGAATCCAAAAAAAGAATCACCATAGGTAGTACGGTAGTAATGATGCATACCTATGATAAATATTGTGTTTATATTTGGGCAGGTGACAGCAGGTTATATCGTTTACGTGATAAAAAATCTACACAAATAACCACGGATCATTCACAAGTTGAACAATATGTAGAGCAAGGCCTTATATCCCGTGAAGAAGCACTAGTGCATCCCCATGGCAACATGATTACCCGTGCTGTTGGTGCAACCGATGAGCTTTTTCTTGATATGGATATTCAGGAAGTTCAGAAAGGAGATCGGTATATGTTATGTAGCGATGGATTGACAAAACATACAACTGATCCGGAAATTGAAGAATTTCTAGCTAAAGGCACTGCTGAAGAATGTTGTACATTTTTTATAGATATCACACTCGAAAGAGGCGCTGGTGATAATGTTACTTGTATCGTAATTGATATTGAATAATTCATTAATTAAAGTTTAAGGGGTCTAACATGGCTGACTTCAAGACAGCACTAGAAGCATTAACAAGTGGACAACTTGACCTCGATGGTCTCACTCTACAATTGACTAAATTGTTGAATGACAATCCAAAGTATGCAACTCGTCTGCTGGCACAACTAGAAAAAATTAATGAAACCGGTAATTTAGATAATCAGTCCTATACTGAATTAAAACGTCAGATAAATGAATTTCGCAGGACCCACTCATCAGAAACCGAAAACGTTGATACTCCAGCGGACCCGGAATCCACTAAGTTTGCCCAGGAAGATCAGCAGATCGAAGGGGCAGACTCGGAAGATGCAACAGAAATAAAAGAGGTAAATGAAGCTGAGCTGGCGAGAGATCTTAACGCCTTAGGATTTGATTCAGAAGATTCAACAGAGATTAAATCAATAGCAGAAATAGATTCAGAAGATTCAACAGAAATTAATGACAGAGCGCAGTCTGGCGCCGAAGAATCAACACAGATAATGGAAGGTGGTGATAGCGGTAGCTCAGTCGACTTTGACATCAGCATGGGACTTACTGATTCGTCAGATACTGGAACTGGCGGTCCCACCGGTGCGCATTATGAAGAACCCGTTGCACAGGGTGATTACATCGAAGGCAGAGATCTTGATGTAGGGGATGTCATTAAACACCGATTTAAGTTGTTAGGTGTACTTGGTATTGGTGGTATGGGTAAGGTGTTTAAAGGAATCGACCTTCTTAAAGAAGAAGCACAAGACAAAAATCCGTACATGGCCATTAAGCTTCTAAATGAGGATTTTAAATCCCATCCCGAGGCATTTATCTCATTGCAACGTGAATCCAGCCGCCAACAAAAACTAGCCCACCCCAATATTGCAACAGTATATGACTTTGATCGTATTGGCGGTAAAGGCACACCTGTGTTCATCACCATGGAATTAATGGTAGGCCAACCACTTAACACCTATATTAAAAAGGTCGTTAAAAAACAAGGCGGATTACCATTCAAAGAGGCATTTAGAATGGTAAAAGCACTTGGCTCTGCCCTTGAATATGCACATGACCGCCGCCTGGTTCATTCAGACTTTAAACCAGGTAACGCATTTCTCTGTGATGATGGAACAGTTAAGACACTGGATTTTGGTATTGCTCGTGCGGTAAAAAATCCGTTAACGGGTGAAGCCGAAGCAACACTATTTGATCCAGGAAAATTGGGTGCATTAACCCCCGCATATGCCAGCCTTGAGATGCTTGAGGGTGAAGAGCCCGATACACGAGATGATACCTATGCGCTAGGCTGTGTTGCTTACGAATTACTCACAGGCAAACATCCATTTAATAAATTACCCGCAACTACCGCCAGAGACAATGGCCTGGTTGCCCCAACTGTTAAAGGTTTAAACAAGAAACAAAATCGTGCGCTAAAACGTTGTGTTGCCTTTACACGAGATGACCGCCCACAAACTGTCCCGGATTTTATTGAGGAGTTTGAAGGTCTGCCCACCTGGCATAAACACCCTGCAACCTGGGCAGCAGGAGTACTATTGTTAATTGGAATTGTAATGATTAATCCTGCCCTTGATTATCTGCATCAGCAAAAGGTAGATGGTCTCATTGCTGAGATTAACAGTGGTGGAAATTCTTTAATTATAGATAAACTTGCAGAGATCAGGACCTACGAACCTGCAGACCAGACGGCCATAACTTCTCAATCCCAGGCTGCGATACAAAGATATTTTTCAACCGAAATTGCTAGAAGTATTGATGTTAATTCTGATAGCTATAATTTTCCTCAAGCAACAATTATACTTACTGAAGCGCAAGAATTTTATCCGGAATCTGTTTTTATCCAACAACAGCAAGATGATATTGAATTTAATAAAAAGCAAAAAATATCTGAACTGTATCAACAGTTTATTGCCGCATTAGATCCAACCCAGGCATTGGAAAATCCTGATAGCATAGATGGGACGAAGGCAGTTCTTGAAATAATTCGCTTACAAATTGATCCCCAACATCCATTATTAACTGACGCAAGACCATCTAATGCGTACCGACTTGCCGCAAATCTAGCATTTGAAAATGGCGATCTTGACCAAGCGCTTACATTTGTATCGTCAGGACTACAAAATTCGTCAGATGACCCTCTATTAACGGATATGCAAATCAAGGTACGAAGTGCAATCAGGGTAGTGGAAATTAGTGACACCTTATCCAATGCCCAGGAACAACTCGTCAGTCTGGAAAATTACCAGCAATATCAAAGTGAAATTGTTGAACTTGCCGGACTAAGTAATTCGGATGATTCCCCTATGCTTTTAACCATGGCAAATGGATTGGAATCCATGGTCGCCGAAGAATATACCCGAATTATAAATGAAGGTGATCGAGCTGAAGCTCAAACTCTGGCAAACGAGATTCAATCCTTGTTAACTGCCTTGTCACTGTCTGATCAATTAACACAAATTAAACTTGCGCATCTATCAGGAGATGAACGCACTGCAGCAATACAAGAGATGGTTGCAAACGATTTGTCTACTCTTGAAGCCAGCCTGGCAAACCCTCAAATTGAGAATACACAATGGGAAGCTGACGTCGTTGCCAGCGTGCGAGAACTGGATGCGCTGATTGATGAAGACTCAACGATTACTGAACAACTTGACGTGATTAAAGAATCATTAGCTGCACTATATATAGATAGTGCTTCATCAACATTGAATGCTAATCGTTTTGATGCGGCAGAAAATCTGATTTCACGAGGATTGCGTTTTGCGCCAGATCTTACTTCGCTAAATGATACGCAAAATATGATTATAAGCAGCAGACAAACTTACGAACAACAAGTACGAGTAAGCGGTTTAAAGGATCAATTCCAGGTCGCCGTTGAAGCTGACAATATTACCGAGGCAAATCAGATTTTTGATACGCTAAAAACAGAACTACCGGAAGATGATATCTATATTGTTACACAGGCTCCGAGAGAACTAGCAGAGAGTTACCGTCGACTTGCTGAAAGACGGGCTGAATCCAACGAGTTTGAATCTGCTTTTCAATTGGCAGAGGCTGCAATTAATTTAAATCCAAGAGACCCTACCCTACAGGGAATATTTGAAGAATATCGCGCCAGGGTAAATATTACCGAGCTTGCAGATGTCTTCCGAAACGCGCGAATATTTACTGATGATGAAAGGATAGATCTATCTCGAAAAGTGAGTGAAGTTGAACGTGGTGCACCGGGTCAATATTCTGATTTTCTTTCACAATCTGAAACCCTCATATCTGAACGCATTAGTTTTCTTGCGCAATCAGACGAAAATAGTGCCGCTGCACTGGCAGATACAATGTCCAGAATATTTACATCCAGTAGCGTGCTTGCAGATTTAAGAAACCGCTATCAACTCCAGCCATGGCCAGAAAGAAATACCGCCGAGGTATCTATACGCGGTTATGAATTAACCAAGGCTACTGAACTACTGCAAACAGCAATGACCGGTGAATACTCTGATCACCCTGACGTGCTTCAGTATCAAAAGGCCGTGGACCAAAGTATTAATAATGCCAGAGAATCTTATGAAGTATATCTTGCAGCAAAGGCCGCAGCAGACAATGAATACGGTAAGTTAAACCAGGCTAAACGACTGCTATATCGAGCACAGGCGTTCTGGATAGATAATCCGGAATACACTGAGGCAGAAACAGATATCGATACCCTGATCGCAGATGCGCCGGATAATCCTGCCAAACGTATCGTTGCTCGTGAACAGGCAGTGGATTTTAACGCAGCCCCAACAACTGTGGCTCAAGACTGGAAGCCTATCCCCAGTGATCGTGCCTGTACATCTGATAAAGCGAGTTATGGTTCAAGAGCACGTGCGATTTGTTATGACTTTGTCAATACTGGATGGCGCGGACCACAAATGGTTGTGGTACCGGCTGGTGAGTCTGTCGCAAATACCTTTGCTATTGGTAAATATGAAGTATCTGTCGCTGATTGGAGTAAATATTGCGCATTAACCGGGAAATGCCAACCCATTACAGATCGTTCCAAATTTGATGACCCGATAACGGAAATATCTCTGGCTGATGCGCAACTCTACGTAGATTGGTTATCAGAGAGGACAGGAAAAACCTATAGGATACCGAACGCCGATGAATGGGAGTATGCCGCATCTGTAGGTGGCACTTTAACAGGTGAAGCAGATGCATTTAGAGATATTAAAGGGCAACTTAATTGTCGTGTGACATTAGGCGATAAAATACTAAAAGGTACAGGCATTGCGACCATCAAATCTGGACGACCAAACAAATGGGGAATCTATAATTTTGTAGTCAATGTTCAGGAATGGGTTTCAGAAGGGTCATCCACCTCTGCTCGAGGAGGCGCCTTTTCCGACGCTATAAATAACTGTGATATCACTACCGTAAGGCCTCATGATGGCAATGCGGATGGCATAACAGGTTTTCGTGTAATACTTGAAGAAATGGGCTAACCAGGAACCAATTTATGGCAGAACAATCAACCCTGCGCACTCTCGCAAAGGCTTATGCTAATGGCCAGATTGAAAAAGAAAAATACCGTGCTGATCGTACGGCATTTTTAGACACTGTCTTGTCTGGAAGTATAACATTGCCAGTTTCAGGCCATTCTCCTCTAATAGGAAATGAAAATGTAAATGACATAACTACTCAAAAAGGTGATAAACCCAGGAAATATACTGCCACCACATCCATTAAAACAAAAGAAGATGGCGGATTTTTAAAGCAAAAATCAACCCTGCTTTATGGTGGCATCAGTCTCGTCGTGGTAATCATAATTATTGTCGCATTGACTACCGGTGGTGACGACACAAGTAACCAAACCACGCCTGGTCAAGTGAGTTCAAATAATTCAACCAGCAATACACAGCCATCTCGTGCGCAAAATCTGATATCGTCATTTCTGAGTGACAATAACTGGACACAATCTAGTCAAGATGTTTTTCTATTGAACTGGCGTGGCATATCCGAAACCGAGAGAAGCTCTGCAATGAGTTCTCCTGAATTCAGCAGATTTATAAATGAAATATACAAAAAACTACTTGAAGAACGTGCATTATCTCGTATAGGTAACCCCGAAACGTCATATGAGAAGCAACGACAATTGGTTGAATTTGCCAGCACTATCGGTATTAATGATCAAAGAATATCCTTGCCTGATGCCCCAAGCTTAATGAACCAGTAGTAAACAGCTGTTACTGCCTTTTAAAAATAACCCATATCTCGTATATGGCAAAGTTGTGTTCTTAATTTTTTCTGGTTATATCTACTTTATTCGTCATGACTTCAATAAATCAAAATATTGATCAAT
>JBNMOP010000065.1:0-15074 GCA_051275005.1 Gammaproteobacteria bacterium
TTACGACGACCAGTGCTATAGTAAATTTGTTCCGACATAGTATTAAATTTCCAGAGGTTGAGGCATTTGTGCCGCGTGTTTATGTTCTGCCCCAGAATAAACCTTCAGTTTTCGAAACATTTCGCGTCCCAATGGGCCTTTTGGAAGCATTCCTTTTACAGCTGTTTCAATAACAAGTTCGGGCTTTCTAATCATCCTTTTCCCCAAAGTCTCTGACTTCATACCGCCGGGATAACCTGAATAATTATAGTAAACTTTATCCATTAATTTTCTGCCCGAGACCCTGATATCTTTGGCATTAATAACCACGATATAATCACCAGTGTCCATGGAGGGGGTGTATTCTGGTTTATGTTTACCTCGTAATCGATGGGCAATTTCAGTTGCCAATCGTCCCAGAGTTTTGCCTGTTGCATCGACAAGAAACCAGTCTTGCTTGATGTCGGCGAGTTTTGCGCTATAGGTAGTCATTTAAATCTGTCAATGCGAGTGAAAAAAGAGGGGCAATGGTACGGATTGCCCCTATCACTGTCAATATTCATAGGCCATTTTATACTGTAATATCGATAAATAATGAATACCTTGCGACAATACAGCCCACTTGATCAGTTGGTTATGGGATTTGATGGTTTTTTAAGGGCTGCAAACAAGTCGGGGACGTTAAAAATTCGTCCAAATCCGGCGATCTCAGTTAATTCGGATGCTTTGACGGTCAGTATGCGTCGGCAATCGGCATGCTTGATGCGGGTTAACCATTCGGGAGAGGTCTCTGCCCAGGCCCTATATCAGGGCCAGGCGATTACTGCCAATAATCCCAGGGTTCAAATTATCATGCAAGATTCTGCCACAGAAGAGATTGATCACCTGTATTGGTGTCAACAAAGGCTGGATGAACTGGAATCTCACACTAGTTATCTGAACCCACTTTGGTATGCCGGCTCATTTACGCTTGGTGCTATGGCGGGGTATATGGGTGATGAGTGGAGCCTTGGTTTTGTCGCGGAAACCGAAAATCAGGTTGTGCAACATATAGATGAACACCTGGAGCGACTACCGGAACTGGATGTTAAGAGTCGAGCTATCCTTGAACAGATGAAACTCGATGAAGGTAAACATGCCACTATGGCCAAAATATCCGGCGCAAGAGAGTTACCTGAAATGGTAAAAAAATTAATGTCTCTTTGTTCTAAAGTAATGACCAAATCTTCCTACTGGGTTTAACTTTCAGGCGTTACCTCGAAATAAATTTTACGTCGCAGTAAGATTTTTTACATTAGCTACTTGAAAGAAAAAGTCTCTACCCCCATATCTAATATCAGTGAAAATAAATAACTACTACATTATGGAGGTGCAACATGTCACTGATTAAATACGAACCCTATTCATTGCTCGATCACATACAACGGCAAATTTTTCATTCCCCTGGTTTATCTTTTGGACGTGAGGTTGCAAACGATGACAATACAAATGTTGAAGTAAGTGACTGGCGCCCTGCGGTAGACATTAAGGAAGAACAAGAACGGTATGTAATTCATGCTGATTTGCCTGGTGTAGATGCAAAAGATATCGAGATAACTATGGAGAATGGCATTCTGGCTCTTAAGGGCGAACGGGCTATAGATAAGGAAGCGTCTCAAGATGGATATAAACGTGTCGAACGTTTGAGAGGAACTTTTTATCGTCGATTTAGTCTTCCTGATACAGTAGATACAGACAGGATCGTCGCTAATAGTAAAGATGGCGTTCTGGAAATTGTGGTGCCAAAGCATGAAAAGGTTCAACCGCGCCGTATAGCTGTAAATGGTTGATAGGTTTGAAAAGTTAAGGCGGGAAATCCAGCCTTTAACTTTCATATTTTTCACAAGGAAAGCGTATTAAATTGTGAGGTAAGCATGACGATCAGAGATTTAACTATTCGATACCTGATGTTGTTAGGGATTTTTATTGGTCAATTTTCTCATGCCGCATTGCCGGATTATTTGGCAGATGGGAATGCAATGCCTAGCCTGGCGCCAATGCTGGATGATGTTACACCAGCTGTTGTAAATATTGCTACCGAGGGGCGGATCACCGTTCAGCAAAATCCATTATTTTCTGACCCGTTCTATAGACGATTTTTTAATCTACCCGGTCCAGTAGAACGTAAGACTCAAAGCCTTGGTTCTGGCGTTATTGTTGATGCGGGAAGAGGTCTTGTGTTGACCAATAATCATGTGATTGAAAATGCAGTACAAATAACCGTGACATTACGCGATGGGCGTAGTATGGAGGCGGAGTTAATTGGGACTGATCCGGAAACTGATATTGCTGTAATCAAGATACCTCCTGAGAATTTAACGGGAATTAAACCGGCAAATTCAGATGCCCTGCGTGTTGGAGATTATGTTGTAGCGATAGGTAATCCATTTGGTCTGGGGCAGACAGTCACATCAGGGATAGTCAGTGCATTAAGTCGTAGTGGACTGGGGATAGAAGGCTATGAAGATTTTATCCAAACCGATGCCTCTATTAATCCAGGTAATTCTGGTGGGGCACTGGTAAATTTAAGAGGAGAGTTAATAGGTATTAATACCGCTATTTTTTCACAATCTGGTGGCAATATTGGAATTGGTTTTGCCATACCGATTAACCTTTCCTTACATATAATGGAACAATTGGTCAGTAGCGGTCAGGTTGATCGTGGTTTCATTGGTATTTCTGTACAGGATCTAACAAATGAACTTGCAGACGCATTAGGTGTAAATAATAAGAGTGGTGCAATTATAGCAAGCGTCAATAGAGGTTCACCGGCAGAACAAGCTGGTTTACAACCTGGTGATGTATTAGTCGCAATAGATGGTAAAGATATTAGTCAGGCAAACGATGTAAGAAATCATATTGGCTTACTGCCAGTTGGAAAAAAAGTTGTATTTGAATTTTATCGTGAAGCCAAAAGGCAACGTCTGACGGTACAAGTATCCTCTGCAACAAAATTTGTTGCGAGTCAGTCAATTGGTAATCAACGATTGGAGGGGATCAGGTTTAATGAGATTGAAACTGACAGTCGCTATTATGGCGTTATAAATGGAGTCGTTGTTACTGAAATAGATCAGGCCAGTTTGGCCTGGCAGAGGGGATTACGACAAGGCGATATAATTACTTCAGTCAATCGTGAACAATTATCTAATATCCAGGAACTTTTCAGTCTTGTGGAAAAATATAGTCAATCATTATTACTAAGGATTGTCAGAGGTAATACAGCTGCGTTTCTAGTATTGCGTTAGAATTTAAAAAAGATTGTATTTAAATCTACGTGCTAGCCAGTTCGCAATTATTTATTGTCTCACTTATCAATTTAATTAATTTTTTACCAGGATATGTATCACGATATGCCAAAATCACCTCACGCTTTGGTACGGGCCGACTAAAAGGTCGGTATTCTACCAGTGAATTCTTTTCAATTGGGTTAGGGACAGATGAACCAGGCAGTATCGTAACCCCCGACCCTGTCGCTACCATTTGACGAATTGTTTCTAATGAACTGCCTTCCAGAGTTTGTTGTATTTTTGCTTTAGAAAATAATTCTCCTTTACACGCTGGGCAGACGTCCATTACCTGGTCTCGGAAACAATTACCAGTTTTAAGTAACAACAATGTTTCACTTAGTAGATCATCAGCTTTGATGGTTTTTTTACAGCACAAACTATGTCCCTTGGGTAATGCTACTATTAATGGCTCCTTATATAATAATTCAGTTATTATTCCTTTCTCTTTGAATGGAGTTGAAACGATTATCATATCCAAATCACCACGTTTAAGTTTATCTGTCAGGTTTACAGTAAAATCTTCATCAATAATTAATGATAATTCCGGTGCTGATTGATGAATTACTGGAATCAGTTTTGGCAGTAAATATGGGCCAATGGTATATATTATTCCCAGTTGTAATCTCGTCTTATAAGGGTCCAGTGCTTCATTGGCAATTAACTTTATTGTATTAGCCTGATCGATAACCATTTGTGCTTGAGCAACAATTTTTTTGCCAAGAGGCGTAATGGTGACGTCGTGTTTATGTCGCTCAAAGATAATGATCCCAAGTTCATCTTCCAATTTCTTTATAGCGACACTTAATGTAGGTTGGCTGACAAAACATTTTGTTGCAGCATGACCAAAGTGTAATTCGCCTGCTACAGCAATAACATATTTTAATTCAGTTAGTGTCATGTTTTTAAAAGTTGCAAGAGATATGTGCCAGTATTAATTGAACCAGGGTATGATATATAGCGAATTTTATTGTTCTGCAGTTATTGTAGCTGTTTTTTTACAGGTGTTACGTTGATATTTGTCTTCAAGTATTAGTTCTAGCAACTGTATATCTACAAATTTAGCTGCATAACTTTCTCCAAATTGTACAGTCATTGGGAGATTCTGTTCACCAAGGTGATTTATTACCAATGATGCCCCATCAAAATTATCTTCTAAGGTGAAAAAATGAGTGGTTATAACAGTGGCAATATCAGCAGATAATGCTGCCTTGTTGCCATTAAATGTATCTTCCAATGCAACGCAATCACTTGAACATAATCTAATTTTCTTAAGGACATGCTCGTAGACTGCAGGGGATGGTTTTTTATTTTCCACTATGTCACAGGTTATAATTGACTCAAACAAATCCAAGGCGTTACTGCCAAGAGTCGATTTTAGTAATGTTTCAACATTAATGGTCGATGAACTGGTAGCGATGGCCATAGTAATATTTTTTTGTTTTGCTTCTTCAATTAAACGCTCTACCCCAATGCGTAGCCCCACATGACCATCAATCAGCATTTGCCTGTACATTTCAGATTTTGTTTGATGAATTGATAAGGCAAGATCATTAATAGTACCTTGATGATCTGGCATCAGGTTATTTTCAATAAAATACTGTTTTATTCTCTCTCTTCCCCCTGATATTGATAACAAACTTTTATATAAATGCTGGTCCCACTGACAGGGTATATTGAATTTATCGAAGGCAGCATTAAATGCCTGGCGATGTATTTCCTCGGTATCCGCAAGGGTGCCATCCATATCAAAAATTATTGCCTTCAGCCTATTCATTGTTAATGTAAAAATCTGTTTTATGTGGAATAGATTTTGGAATTATTGTCTATTAATTTGAATCAGACTTTATGCTAAGAGATTTTCTTGTTATCGTCCACAGGTAAAGTCTGTTTTGTGACGCCCTTATCATTTGAAAGCTCTACTCGTTCAATTTTTTCAAATCGTGAAGTTATTTTCTTTGCAGACCGATTCACATCTTCTACATCTTTATGTGCCATTGAAATATGTTTTTCCAAATCGTCCATACGTTTCTGGAATCGTCCAAAGTCCGTAGAGAGCATACCTAGATGTTCCTGAATGATATGTACTTGTTCTCGAGTCGCAGCATCTTTTAATACTGATCTGGCCGTATTGATTATTGCCCATAATGTGGTCGGTGATACGATCCAGACTCTTGCAGCATGTGCCTTATCAACCAGGTCGGGGTAGTGCCCCTGTATTTCTGCAAATACCGCTTCAGCAGGTATGAACATTATTGCTCCGTCTGATGTAGTACCGGGAATTATATATTTACTTGAAATATCTTGAATGTGTTTACCTATATCCTGTCTGAACTGGCGTTCTGCGGTTTTTCTGTCAGCATCTGAAATAGTTATATCTGTCATACGTCGATAAGATTCTAGAGGGAATTTTGAGTCAACGATGATGGTGCCAGATGGTTCTGGTAAAAACAGGGCGCAATCTGCAATGCATTTATTTGGTAATGTATATTGAAGTTTGTATGAATTCTCTGGCATTACATTTGCAATAAGTGCGTTAAGTTGGACTTCACCAAATGCACCTCTGGATCTTTTATCTGCCAGTATTTCTTGCAGGCTGACGACATTAGTTGACAGTTCAGTAATTTTTTTCTGAGCTTCATCAATTAATGCAAGACGTTTTACAATGTCAGCAAATGTTGCAGTTGTTTTTTCAAATCCTTCAGCCAATCGTTTTTCTACCTGCCCGGATATTTGCTGTAATCTTTCATCGGTCTTTTTTGTGAGGCTTTCCATACGTAACCCCAGATCCTCACTGTATCGATTCAGATAATCACCAATTTGTTTTTGTAAATTGGTGATTCCTAACTGTAATGATTCAGACATGCCCTTATATACGTCACCTTGGCGCTTCTCAAAATTGGTATTGTGCTCGGAGAATATTGTGCGTATTTCAGTACGGAATTCCGAAAATGAGGTTAAAATATATTCTCTGGTTTTTGCTGTGGTATCTTGTTGTGCTAGTTTCAAGTCGGTAAGACGATCTTCAAGTTGTGCAAGACGTTTAACCAATTCTTCTAGTCGTATATCGACTTTGCTTAATTCGTTGGCAGATGATGATCTTCTATATAGACTGATACATAGTGCAATCGAAGCAAAAAGTAGTACGACTAATATTATGTCAGACAGAATAGGTGGTAGCATATTGTTATTGTAATCGCCTGATTTATTTTATTTCATGATTTGATTAGCTGTTAATGTGAAGATAATCAATTATTTTCTCTTTAGTAATTCAGAATAATAATTACATTTTTTGATTTTGTTAAATTAATATAATGTATTCATTTTTTCGTCAAAGATACTCATGTTCAATCAACAATTATTTCATCTATGACATGATTTATGCATTATCGGTAATCTTATCGTTTTAATATTTTAACCCATCGATAAAAATTCAGTACGCTAGCTAAAGATGCAGACAAATAGGTCAACGCCGCAGCAAATAATACTCTATAAATAATTGGTATTGCAGAACTTGGCACATAGTTTCCATTTATCAAGATAGGCAAGGCACGTTTAAAACTTGCATCAAGCTCTACGGGTAGTGTAATCAGGTGGAAACCAACTGGCACTAAAAGCAATCCAAAACCCAGTGCCATCATCATCATGCCCGCAGGAGGTAAATGCGTCACCAATATAATAATTGGAAATGCAATTAAAAGTATAGATGCTGCTTTTTCAGCCCCGCGAACATATTGGGCCAACTGACATCGGATCATTAAAGGTTTATATTTTACCATGTGCTGAATCGCATGTCCGATTTCATGGGTAGCAATACTAATCGCAGTAAAAGATTTTCCGTTATAAATTTCCGGTGTTAAACTGACTACCTTATTGTCAGGGTCGTAGTGATTACTTTCATTGATTGAATTTTTGACAGTTACTCCTTTCAGACCCAGTGTATCGATTAAATGTATAGCGAGTTCACCACCAGTACCAGGTAACTGCTCAATATGGGTGTTATATTTTTTCAGGACATGACGAACCCAGATCTGTGGACCAAACACCAGGATTATCACCAATATCATAGAACAAAAAATAAATATCATGATTACCAAATTTCATTTAGAAGATTCAAAATACTTAGCTACTTTAAAATATGGCGTTTAGATTAGCCATGAAAATATTGAGTAAATAGTAATATGTGTTTCGATTTAAATGAATAATTTGACTCCCTTACAACGTTATAAGGAAGATATCAGGGTAGGCAGGATAATAACTGACCAGGTACAAGAGCATGCGGTACTGGCAACACAGGATTTATATGATCATATTTGTAATCAATCCTCTGAAAAGCAGTCAATATTTAAAAGACTGGAAAAGTTTATAATTCCAGTATCTGAATCAGTAAAAGGGATATATTTTTGGGGAGGAGTAGGGACTGGGAAGACTTATATTGTTGATAATTTTTTTGAAAGTTTGCCTATTGATAAAAAAATTCGAATTCATTTTCATCGGTTTATGCAACGAGTTCATGGGGAATTAAAATCTCTCAAAAATGTTGAAGATCCTTTACAGATAGTTGCCGATGAGTTTGCAAAACAGGCTAAAGTGATTTGTTTTGATGAGTTTCATGTCAGTGATATAACTGATGCGATGTTAATACGCGGATTATTATCAGCTATATTTGCACGGGGCATTATCCTTGTCTCTACGTCAAATCAGCATCCCGATCGACTTTATTGGGATGGTTTACAAAGAAGTCGTTTCTTTCCTGCCATTGAGTTAATCAAACAACATACCGAGGTTATCCATATTGACTCCGGTATAGACTATCGGTTTCGCTATCTCGATACTGCAGAAATATACCATTACCCCCTGGATCATGCTGCGAATAAAGTTCTAACACAAAACTTTGAAAATATCGCACCAAATACGGGTCGAGCTAACAGGACCATTGAAATTGAAAGACGCAAGATAAATACGGTTAATTGTGCAGATGGTGTCGTTTGGTTTGTTTTTTCCACGATTTGTAACAGCCCTAGAGGCCCTGCTGATTATATAGAGATAGCCCGGCAATTTCAGACGGTACTTATCGAAAATATCCCACAAATGGGTGAAGACATGAATGATCAGGTGAAACGTTTTATCATCATGGTAGATGAATTTTATGATCGTAATGTGAAATTAATCATAACGGCTGAAGTAATCATTAATGATTTATATACTGGCAAGCGACTTGAATTTGAATTCGAGCGTACCCGTAGCAGGTTGATTGAAATGCAGAGCCATGAATACCTGGCAAAGCAGCATCTCCCTGGGTAGTACGCAACAAATCTACGAACAACTGACGTCAGGCGCATTAAGTTCTTCCCCGAATTGTCCGATATTAACAATATTCTTATAACATAATTTGATTTATAGGTTGTTGCGTCAATCTATTAAAAAACAATAAGTTAAATAATGTTATTGACTTTAAATATTAAATGAATTATATAAGTTTGATATGTATCTTATTATAATTTCTAGGTTTATTTAAAGGGTGGGTTAGTAGTAATGTCTGCAGTACAACGCCATGTGGCACAATCAGATGTAACAGAATCTCAAATCGCAACTATACTCCAGTATCGGTATGGTGACGGGATGGTCTATTTACCGAAACACAAGCCAAGATTACTTTATTCCATCGCGACAGAACGTGGATTTATCGATGGTGAAGGTTATTTAACCCGTAAAGGACGAGCATTAATTGCTCGATACAAATTTCTCTAAGATGTAAAATTAAAGCAGATATCAGCTCTCAAGCTGATAATTCGTGGTTATGTTACTATTGAAATTCTTACTAGATTAACTTCGCTTCTTCTATTTTAGATGCAACTACACTTACCGAGCAGACTACAGTCGTTATCCTAATAACTATAGCGTTATATCTTTAGTCATATATATTACTTTAACGAATATAGAATTATTGCTATCTTTTACGACTTAAATTCATCCTAATGACTTAATAACAAGCTATTTAATATATGTATAAGTACGACAATTACGATAAAACCATTGTTAATGAACGTGTTGCTCAGTTTCGTGATCAGACTATGCGCTTTCTGGCGGGTAGTATCTCTGAAGAGGAATATAGACCATTACGATTAATGAACGGACTGTATCTGCAACGTTATGCCCCGATGTTACGGGTCGCTATTCCTTATGGACTACTCTCGTCAACCCAAATGCGCATGCTTGCGCAAATTGCACGCAAGTACGATAAGAATTACGGTCATTTTAGTACCAGGCAAAATATTCAATACAACTGGCCAAGGTTGGAGACTGTACCGGACATTCTTGCTGAGCTTGCTACGGTGGAAATGCATGCAATTCAGACCAGTGGAAATTGCATTCGAAATGTAACCTCCGACCACTTTGCAGGTATAGCCGTTGATGAAATCGAAGACCCCAGGCCGTATTGCGAAATTATCCGTCAATGGTCAACTTTTCACCCGGAATTTTCCTATTTGCCAAGAAAATTCAAAATTGCAGTTTCAGGGGCAGGGCACGACCGTGCTGCGGTACATGTGCATGATATCGGAATCTTTCTGGTTAAAAATGCTGAAGGCGAAACAGGGTTTAAGATTCTTGTAGGGGGTGGTCTTGGTCGGTTGCCCCATATCGGGGTAGTTATCCGGGACTTCATTGAAAAAAAATATCTATTGTCTTATCTAGAGGCAATATTAAGAATTTATAATTTGTTTGGGCGTCGGGACAATATGCATAAAGCCAGGATCAAGATCTTGGTGAAGGCTATTGGTGCAGAAAAGTTTGCAGAAATGGTTGAGAAGGAGTGGGAGCAGATCAAAGAATCAGTCCTGCTACTGGATGAAAAAGAAATTGATCGAGTCAAAAATTATTTCATATCGCCTGAATATCAAATAGACGCAGTGAACGATACGAGTTTTGATAAGAATCTGGCATCAAATAAGTCATTCGCAAATTGGGTTAAGCGAAATGTCACTGACCATAAGGCTGCAGGTTACAGAGCAGTATATATATCCTTGAAGGCACCGGGTACGCCACCAGGTGATGCGACAGGTGAACAAATGGATTTTATTGCTGATATGGCTGATCAATATAGTGCCTGTGAAATACGTGTCACACATGATCAAAATCTGGTGCTAGGTCATGTCAAACAAGGTGACCTTTTCAGTCTCTGGAATGAATTAAACAAGCAACACCTGGCAACACCGAACATAGGTTTATTAACTGATATGATTTGCTGTCCTGGGCTGGATTTCTGCTCCTTGGCAAATGCTGGATCAATCCCTATAGCAGCACAGATTAATAAAAAATTTGATGATATCGACTACCTGCATGATATCGGTGATTTACAGATAAAAATGTCGGGTTGCATGAATGCGTGTGGTCACCACCATGTTGGACATATTGGCATACTTGGGGTGGATAAAAAGGGTAAGGAATTTTATCAGCTGACTGTTGGCGGTTCGGCCGCTATGGATGCCACGTTGGGCGATAGATTAGGGCCAGCGATTGCTAAGGCCGATGTGGCAGATTCTATCGGCAAGATACTGGATGCATATGTTGAAATTAGACAGGAAGGTGAAAGATTTCTTGATACTTATCGCAGGGTTGGTATCACACCCTTCAAGGATAGTGTCTATGGAAAGTAAAATTGGAGAGGCAGAGTCCCTTGCGAATAATTAAAAATAATCAGGTTCAAGATGATGAGTGGTCTTTGCTAGTAACAGTCGATTCTGGTGATGCGATTCCAGATGGAGATATTATTATTCCGTTTAAATACTGGAAGGAAAACCAGACCAATTTTGATAATCGTGTAGGTAAAACAGCGATCTGTATAAATGGCGAGGATCGAATCGAAGATGTTGTCAGTTTCATAACTCAGTTTGATCTAATTGCACTGGAATTTCCTGCTTTTAAAGATGGTCGATGTTATTCACATGCAAGATTGCTGCGTGACCGATATAAATTTGAAGGGGACCTTCGGGCAGTGGGTGATGTGCTCAGGGATCAGGTGTTTTATTTAAAACGCTGTGGTATCAGTTCTTTCTATATTCGCGATGACAAGGATGTTGAAGATGCCCTGAATGCCTTGAAAGATTTCACCGTTACATACCAGACTGCGGCAGATGGCGCACTTCCTGTTTATAAATTAAGGTGAGTTGTAAAAAATTTTAGACTGGATAAGCGGGAAGGTTGTGGGATAAAATAGGAAATTAAATATTAATAGACAGGATTTACAAGATTTACAAGATAATATTTGTGTATTTTTTTAATCCTGTAAATCCTGTCTAAATATTTTTCAAAGGAAGACTGGATATTTCTATTCGGTGATTGCTTCGTTGAGGACGATAAATTTAAGATTAACATTCATCCTGTTAATCCTGTCCTATTTCATCAGACCATCAAGCAGGTAATTGATGGCGTATTCAATTCCGGGGTGCTGTGAAATCCCCTGATAAGTAGTATATATTCACCAGCATTTACCAGGTCAAGGTCTCGTGCAATTTTTCTCGCAATCTCGTTGGGATTTTTCTTGCCAGCATCTTCAGAATACACAGGGACGACACCCCATAGTAGTGCCATTTGACAATAGACATATTCCTTATTGGTAATTGCTACAATAGGCGCTGCAGGCCTTGCTGAGCTCATAGTTATTGCAGACATCCCGCTGTTTGATATCACGACAACTGCGTGAGCCATAATTTCTCTAGACATATTGGCAGCTGCATTCGCCATAACATCCCAAATACTTAACGGAACAGTGTTATCTCTGGATGTCGTAGTTTCGTACTTTCCGTTCTCCCATAAGTGAGATTCAGTTTGTCTGGCAATGCGGTCCATCATTTGTACTGCTTCAACAGGAAAATTACCTGATGCAGTTTCTGCAGATAACATTACAGCATCCGCACCAAGAGTGACGGCATAAGCAATGTCAGTGACTTCAGCTCGTGTTGGTCTAGCGCTTTCAATCATGGATTCGAGCATTTGTGTGGCTACTATAACTGGCTTAAAGTTTGCACGGGCTTTTTCTATTAACTTGCTCTGTGCAACGGGGACCTCTTCAGGGTTTAATTCAACGCCTAGATCACCACGCGCAACCATAATGGCATCAGTGGCAGCAACGATATTATCTATATCTTCTAAGGCTTCGGGTTTTTCGATTTTTGCAATTATGCAAGCGTGGCTGCCATATGCATTAATGATATTTCTTAAATCAGTAATGTCTTCAGCACATCGGACAAATGATAAGGCGAGAAAATCTACTCCTAACCCCATTGCAAACTGGGCATCAATTTTATCTTTCTCAGTCAGTGAAGGTGCCGATACATTCACGCCAGGTAAATTTATCCCCTTGTTATTTTTTAGAACTCCACCATGTATAACCTCGCAGAGAATCTCAGAATCTTTTATAGATTTTACCTTGAGTTCGAGTAGACCATCATTTAATAAAATTCTATTTCCAGATTTTATATCAGTAGACAGGGCAGCATATTGAGACGGGATTAGCGCTGATGTGCCTTCCACGTCTCTGGTAGTAACAGTGATTTCAGAACCAGTTTTGAGCAGAATTTGATCATTCTTGAATTTGCCTGTGCGAATTTTTGGCCCACAAAGATCGGCCAATATAGCCACTGGTAGTCCCAGTTCGTGAGATATATTTCGAATATTCTGATAAGCAGTTGCATGGGATTCGTGATCGCCATGAGACATGTTCAATCGAAAAACATTTACACCTGTGAGGATTAGAATTTTTATACTTTCAGGCGAATTTGATGCTGGACCTAATGTTGCGACAATTTTTGTCCTTCGATTTTTAAGTAGACTGATTTGTGTCACAATCGACATAAGATTCTCCGAATCAAATATTAAAGTTTAATGTAGGTTAAATATGACATTATTAAAATCTTAAGTCCATGAGCCAGTTTGCCTTATTAAAAAGCGCGCGGTTTCTGCCCATATTTGGCACCCAATTTCTGGGTGCACTAAATGATAATATTTTTAAAAACGCACTGGTGATATACATCGCGTTTACACTCGCAGATAAGACATCAATGGATAGTAGTATTCTCGTGATAACCGCAGGTGGATTGTTTATCTTGCCGTATTTTCTTTTTTCAGCCACAGCCGGTCAAATTGCAGATAAGTATGAAAAATCATTCTTGATTAGGCGCATTAAACTGGTAGAAATTTTAATTATGGGTTTTGCTGTGGTTGGATTTTTAACTGAAAGTCTACCATTGTTAATGGTGGTGCTTTTCTTGATGGGCATGCAATCAACTTTTTTTGGACCATTGAAGTACGGAATCTTGCCACAGCACTTAGATTTTCATGAATTAACTGGTGCTAATGGATTGGTACAAATGGGGACATATCTTGCAATTCTTGGAGGAACAATTATTGGCGGCGCGTTAATTGGTGTGAAGGGTATTGGTATTTCAATCATATCCAGTATCGTTATTTGTGTTGCACTTCTGGGTTGGCAATTTAGTCGTTATATACCTGATGCAGAAGCTGCAGATAAAACCCTGATTATCGACTGGAATATTTTTAAACAAACACTAAAAATTCTCCGTTACGTAATATCAGAAAAAGATATTTTTATCGCGATTATTGCAATTTCCTGGTTTTGGTTTATTGGCGCGACATATCTGTCATTGGTACCTACCTATACCAGAGATGTATTGTTTGGGGATGAGCTAGTAACTACCTCACTACTAACCGCATTTTCAATCGGTATTGGTTCTGGTTCTCTGATTTGTGAAAGGCTTTCAAAAGCTAAGATTGAACCTGGTTTGGTTCCCATTGGTGCATTGGGATTAAGCTTGTTTGCGTTTGATCTATATTTTATCGGTATGCCTGGTATAACTGGTGTTAGTGCTGGCCACAATTTAGTGTTTATGGATTTTATTCAATATACAGTTCATTGGAGAATTTTATTTGATCTGATTGGTATTGGTTTTTTTGGCGGCGTATATATTGTCCCGCTCTATGCAATGGTTCAACATCGTGCCAGTCCGCGTCTACGTGCCCGGGTTATTGCTGCGACAAATATTCTTAATGCATTATTTATGGTGGTGTCGGCGTTATTGGTGATTACCCTGATTAAGCTTTTATATTCTATTCCGCAAATTTATTTATTTGTCGGAATACTTAATTTGATTATTACAGGCTTGATATTTGTAAAATATCCAGAATATCTACAGCGATTGATTGCAATCACCAAGGGTTAATACGGGTCGTCTGAATAATATTGCCAGGGCAGTAGTCGTGCTATCTGCCCTGGGCCATTATTATTGATGTGAATAACAGAAATTTATCGTTTACGCCTATCTAAAAAGGAATGTCATCGTCAACAAAGTTTTTATCTGCCGTTTGAGAGGGTGAAGAATTAGATGCAGATGGTGAAGATGAAGCAGTATCTGGCGGCGGTGCATTATCAAAATTGCCGCTACTACCCCGGCTGCCAAGCATTTGCATTTCATTCGCTACGACTTCAGTCGAGTAACGGTCAACGCCTTCTTTATCTTGCCATTTACGCGTTTGCAATTTTCCTTCAATATAAACTTGTGAGCCTTTTTTTAGATATTCAGCAACAATTTCTGCCAATCTCCCAAAAAATACTACTCGGTGCCATTCAGTCTTTTCCTGCTTTTCTCCTGATTCCTTGTCTTTCCAGGTTTCAGAAGTAGCAATGCTGATATTGCTCACTGCGGCGCCTCCTGCGGTATATCGCACATCCGGGTCATTTCCTAGATTTCCAAC
>JBNMOP010000066.1:0-14860 GCA_051275005.1 Gammaproteobacteria bacterium
GGCTAATTTTTGGAGCTATCCTAATAGCTTGTGCAAGCTTAAGCAGAAGCGCAGGCTTATCTCTGATAATTTCATTTATAATATATTTGATTATTCAACGTGATAAGAAAATAATTTTACTATCATTAGTCTCTTTCTTGCCTATGACTATCTGGAGTCTATTTAATGATCAGAATGGCACTTCATATGTAAGTGCATTATCTGGATACTATTCGGCAGATTTCTTTAATTTATTGCTGCAACAAATTGCAAATCAATATATAAATATAAAGGAAGCATGGTTTGTCTCTTTTACATATGGAATATTCGGGCATATATTTTTATCTATTTTTTCTGGATTGTGTTTTATGTCAGTAATTTCACGAATTTATTTAAAGAATGTAGATGGTGTCTATGCACTTATATATATATTAATGATATTGGTGTGGCCATATCCTGCAGAGTCACTGCGAATGCTTTTCCCAATTATTCCAGTACTATTATTTCAATCAAGCATGTTATTAAAAAATATTATGGTGCTGAGTAATAAAGATAATTTACAAGCAGGAAATTTAATAATTGAAGGAGTATTGTTGATAATAGTTCTTCCCAATTTGTTACTTACAGTGACAAGATTTAATTTTGATATCGACTATAATTTAATACCTTATAAGCGAACTTATGCATGGTATATACCCTTCGTCGACCTTGCCAATGAACAAGCTAGATTAAGCCACCTAATCATGTCAAGTCTTGTTGAAGCAAAAGAAGTAGTCCCTGTCGATCAATGCGTTTATAGCATTAAACCATCAGTTGTCAGTCTATATATGGAACGTGTTAGCTTGGCGGTCCCTGCGCAGGATATATCTGATGAGGAATTTAAAAGAATTTTAATTCAATCAGAGTGTCGTTATTTTTATTTAATGTCTATTAGAAGTCCAAGTTATAATACACCACTCTATCCGATCGAAAGACTTGTCAATGATATAGATATATTAAAAATCTATTATCTTGACGAGCAACAGAAAGTGAATCCAGTGGCAATTCTGGGTAGGCTTAAAAATATTTAGATTAACTTAATATAATTATAATACCAATAAGCATGGCACATGGTTGTATAAATGAAGTTTTTTTATTAAATAACTTGTCACAAAATTATTGTTAATTAATATAATTATTTTACTGGTCCAAATGCAGGTGGAGGTACCCTGTGTTGGGTTGCGGATTGATATGCAGAGCCAATTTTAATAATCGTAGCATCTTCTCCGGGACCGCTCCAAATCATCATGCTAATGGGCATGGGTACAGGTAGAGAAGACTTTTCCGAACCAGTCATAGAAATATAACGTTTATTATCTTCACTAAGTTGATACCTGGGTTCATAGATAATTCGATTATAACCCGCGGGAATGTCTATCTCTGGTCCACCCAATAATGCGGTGAATCGCCCACAACAACTATTGGTGTCGCGGTCATCTACGCTAGGTTCATTAGGACCGCCGAGTTTGTAATGGGGTAATGTGACTTCCGGATTTACAAAGGCGTTAATTTTGTTTTCATACATAACCTTTAGCACGATTAAACGTAATACGGTTTGTAATTTAAGGTAACTCATTAATTTGGGATCTGCTCGGAGGTCCTGTTGATCTACGACATTCATTGATCTTGCTCGATGGGCATCGTTTTCAAACTTTGAATTCGCAACAAATGTTTCCCAGTTATAAACGCGTTTATCTCCGCGTTCCATCAGATATTTGTTTACCGTAAATGGACTTTTATAATTATCCATATTTTTGCTGATTCGGCGCAGGGTCAGCTTGTCGGATAATGGTGCTTTGCCAATAGCTAAAGCTATAGCGTAATCAACAGATGTCACGTCCCATCCAGGCACAGCAAATTCCAGATCACCATTTCTATCTTTCTGCCAGAAGTATTCAGGCATATTATGGGCAAGAATCTCTGATATGGCATCCTCAAAGGTATAGTGCATTACCGGGATGTCTGGATCTGGCTCTACCTGGGAATCAGTGGATTGCAGCAGTTCAGCACCTAGTTGGTCACGCAAAACAGTTTTTGCTTCATTGTTGATATGGTCAATAATCGCTACGTCATTTTTTGTGTGCTTCACCATAAACTCGCGTACTAATCCTATACGCATCCCAGATAAGGGTCTTTTATCGACTTTTGATTCATCTATAAGAAAACTGGCATATGATTCATTGGGTATTAGGCCGGAGGGTATCGCGGTATACATATCATCAGACTTATATCCTTTAATAGCATCCAAAACGGTGGCTACATCACCTACCGTGCGACAGTGGATGCCTGCACGGTCACCAATGCGCTGACTATTCATGCCGCCGTGCATCATAATGCCTTTGGTAGTGAGCATATTGACTACATTATTACGTGATGCAGGACCTTTACATGAGGCATTTCCTTGTTCACATATAGAACAGGCAACCAGATTTGCCGAAACAGATACCCCTGAGCCAGCGCTGGTTCCACGAGTGACTCGTTCTGTGTCATAAGGATTACAGGCCTGTCCTCCCCAGGCGGAGTAGGCATAGTTGCCACCGGGCGTATAGGTTTTTGCTTTTTCTGGGCCATCAGATCCAAGGCCTGTGCGTGCAGCAGTTGCGACACCGAGCATGATGGCACCAGCGTCTTTTAGTTTTCGGATATCCGGCGAGTCGACCTTAGGAGTATCCATAGCAAAATTGACATCATTGCCTCCGGTTGCCCTTAGTTCTGTTGCGTCATACCAATTTTTAAAAGAGAAGTTTGCACAATATAACGGCATTTCTTTCAATGGTGGATTTGAACCATATTTAGCATCCAACTCAGCTGCTTTCTCCAGTGCATCGGGTTGTTTTCTAAATGCATCACATTCTACCGGACAGCTTGCAGGCAGGGCACCTTTGGAAGGGTGAGTATCGCATTCAAGTTTGCATGACACAGAGCGCTCACCACGTACATTGATCATTTCCAGGGCGTTCAATTGACCAGCATTTGCAATTCCGACTCGCATACCTACCTGTTGTTGCACAGTAGGATCAGAAATTGTGGTTTCCATGCGACCAAGCTCCAGTGGCAGTCCCTCGTATTGATCCAGATTAGGCAGAATAGTATCTACAGCCACTGTATGGGTTGGGAATTTTACAAGGTTACCTGATCGTAGGTTGCCGAAAGTTTGTGGTATATCAACGCCATCTTTGGTGATCAGAGCCGTGCATGCACCGTTGTAGGCTCTTATACGGTCCATGTAGGACTGAACGATTTGCTGACAGGTTGTGCTGCCGTCTTTAATCGCACTATGTAATTCTTTTATTGTGACTTCTTCAATCTTGAAATCATCACTTAGTGTGGGACTACAGACCAATAGTAATAGCGTGTATAAGGAGAATGATTTTCTGATATACCCAGAAATATTTTTATTGGATAAGTTATGAAATGGTTCAAAAAATACCATATTAATCTCCTTTTTTTATATAGTTATATTCTAATTACACTAGTCTTTATTATCTCGTCAGACTACTCTTAATGTTCTCAATTTCAAGAAATCAATAGAATATCAGTTCAAAGAAACGTATTGAGAAAATAATGGAAGAAAACAGCTGATTTAAATCTTATCAAGGAAAATCATATGATTGACTCGCAGACAAATAGACCACCGCTTCCACCCTTTAGCCTTGAAACAGCAATTCAGAAAGTACGTCTTGCAGAAGATGGCTGGAACAGTCGTGATCCAGAGGGGGTTGCTCTGGCGTATAGTATCAATACTCAGTGGCGTAACCGTATTGATTTCCCTCAAGGTCGCGATCAAATTACTGAATTTCTAAGATTAAAGTGGCAGCGCGAACAGGATTACCGTCTTATTAAAGAGTTGTGGGCTTTTATGGATAGTTGTATTGCAGTGCGTTTTGCCTACGAATGGCGAGATAGTAATAATAAGTGGTATAGATCATATGGAAACGAAAACTGGTTTTTTAATTCTGAAGGTCTGATGGATCGTCGTTATGCAAGTATAAATGATTTACTTATTAGGGAAGATGAACGTAAGTTTCACTGGCCGCAGGGACGTCGTCCGGATGATCATCCTGGTCTAAGTCAGCTTGGACTATAAATTCATTTTGTAAGTACAAGACTCACAGTACATATCCATGATATTTGATTTGAGAGTCATCTGGAGTTTTAAATTATTCATATGAGTACTAAGTTTAGATAAACCTATATCGATTATTTTATCTAGAATTGACGATTTTCTTTGTTACCGGCTGCTGACTTGCCAGGTATTCTTCATATGGACCATGGTAATCCACGAGTTTGTGGTTTTTGATTTCAACGATACGGGTGGCCAGTGATGACACAAACTCGCGGTCGTGGCTAACGAAGATTAAGGTCCCTTCATAATATTCCAGCGCAAGGTTTAATGCCTCAATCGCCTCAATATCCATGTGATTGGTAGGTTCGTCCATGAGCATGATATTAGTTTCCTGCAACATTAGCTTGCCAAATTGCAAACGATTTTTCTCTCCTCCAGAGCAAACTTTAACGCGTTTTTTAAAATCGTCTGTAGAAAACAATAACCGTCCCAGTGTGGCACGGACGATCTGATCATCATGTCGAGGCTTACGCCATTGACTCATCCAGTCAAAAAGGTTTACGTCTGAATTAAACTCGGAAGTACTATCTTGTGGACAATATCCCAAGGTTGCATTCTCTGCCCATTTGACTGTTCCGTTGTTAGGGGTAATTTGATTCATGAGACAACGTAACAATGTCGTTTTACCTACTCCGTTTTCGCCTATAATGGCAAGACGTGCACCTGCCTCGATGATCATATTACCTTTACTAAAAAGGGTTTGATTATCGAAACCATGCTCCAAGCCTTCCAGTGTTAACGCCAGTCGATGTAGTTTCTTTTCCTGGTTGAAGCGGATGAACGGGCTGACCCGGCTGGAGGGTTTAATATCAACAAGGGTAATTTTTTCAATTTGCCTTGCCCTGGAGGTGGCCTGTTTTGCCTTTGAGGCATTTGCAGAGAAGCGACTGACAAATTGTTGCAAATCAGCAATCTGTGCGGATTTTTTTGCATTTTCAGACTGCATCCGTTCCCGTGCTGCGGTCGAGGCCAACATAAACTCATCGTAGTTGCCAGGATAGATGCGTAGTTCTCCGTAGTCGATGTCAGCGATGTGTGTGCATACGGCGCTGAGAAAATGTCTGTCATGGGAAATAATAATCATGGTGCTCTTACTTTGAGTAAGTAAGGATTCCAACCAGCGTATAGTGTTGATGTCCAGATTATTTGTTGGTTCGTCCAATAGTAATACATCCGGGTCAGAGAACAATGCCTGAACCAGTAAGACGCGAAGTTTCCAACCTGGTGCAACTTCACTCATGGGGTCGGAATGTAATTCCACATCAATACCAGCGCTGGTTAATAATTCGCCAGCACGGCTTTCCACGCTGTAGCCATCCAGTTCCGCATAACGAAGTTCCAGATCAGCCACTTTCATGGCGTCGTCCTCAGTCATCTCCTCCAGACTATAAATTCGTTCGCGTTCCTGATGGATGGTCCATAATTCATCATGCCCCATGATGACAGTATCAATAATTCTACAGTCTTCAAAGGCAAACTGATCCTGTTTTAAAACCCCCAGACGTATATCTGCTTCGGTTGATACATTCCCTGAACTTGGTTCCAGACTGCCATCCAGAATTTTCATAAACGTAGTTTTGCCACAGCCATTCGCGCCTATCAGGCCATAGCGATTGCCGTTTCCAAACTTTGCGGAAATATTTTCAAATAAGGGCTTGGCGCCGAACTGCATGGTTATGTTTGCGGTGGAAATCAACGAGGTATTCCTGAATAATATTTTAAGAGCTTGGTAACAGGCGCGTACTATAGGGATTTCTTGCCAGAATGTCGAATATTGATGGTGTTTTTATACTATAAAATTGATATTTGGTACGCCTCACTAATTATTCTGACTTTACCTCCACTATTTTAGCAGACAACTTTCCAATCACTGCCAATAGTGGTGTCAGGTCGGCGAGGTTATCACCCTCAACTAATTTAATATGTGTGGCATCGGCGTGTAGCTGTCCAAGAATTGGATCGATCGCTTGCCATTGACCTTCAATTTGGCTCTCCACCCAGGTATGGTATAAAAATCCAGGGTGTTGCTCAGAATAGACTATTCCGTTTACAACCCGTGTAGGTATCCCAGCAGCGCGTGCGAAGGAAGCAAACAGTAAACTAAATCCTTGGCATTCTGCTTTACGCTGTTTCAAAACATCCAATGCTGAAAATACATCAGTTAATTCAGGTCTAATATGAGTTTTTATCCAGTTTAGTAATGCCTCGACTTTTTGACTATCAGTGATCGCCTCGAGAGTTACCAGATTGGAGATGTTGCGGATGGTTACATGTTGGGTTGGTATTGCCATACTACTGCTAAGATAATTCATAGTCATATCATGAATTTCAACAGGAAATTGGCTGCCATTGATCCGACAACGCATTATGTTATTAACCGCTGAACATTGCTGGCGTAAATCAGTAGGGAAGTCGTGCATTGCCTCGGCGCCGGTAAGTTCCAGTTCCAGGAAACTGGTTTGTCTCGGCATATTCAATATTTGATCCGTTTCAATCAGACTGAAATCTAACAATGTATCTTCCTTGTTGAGAGCAGCTTGTGTTAGAAAATCTTTTGCTTTGTCCTCACTTTCCAAGCTTGCAATAAATACTCCGTCCATACTTAACTCTAGTAATGGTTCAGCATTGGCATTGATCCATGTTGTAACAATCTGGCCTTGCATACTGGTGTTGACCTTGTAAGCCTCACCTTTAAATAAGTTACTGACTTCATAATGAGAGACATCCTGGGTCAGAGAGGTCAGGCGTTGGGATTCTCCGTCATAAACCATATATTCATAGGTTGCATTTAATTCTAAACCATATAATGCCGGGTAGAGATTAATCACACTAGTTGGGTATAACGGTGATGTGAGAGGATGGGACTCTGTCACCCTGCCTGCGGATGAATCAATTACCACCGTTAGGATATTATTTCGCACCACGCCGTAAAGCTTCATCTGATTGCCATCAAGATTATATTCATAGACAAATCCATTGATGGTGAGATCTGGATTGACCCAATCTCGTGAAGTCAGAGTAACTTTTTTATCTGTGGTGAGAAAATGAAAATGCAGTGATGCCTCTGAGTTGATTAAAAAAGTACCGGGACGCTTTTCATCTAGCCCTATACGCAAATGACTAAAGCCAATCTTACTATTGTTAAATTCAATTCCTGTCCAGTATTCTTCATATGGCCAGTCGTGTAACGAAAACTGAGGTGTTACTAAGGAATTTTCGACATCCTTATAATGCATTCCGCCGCAGCCTTGAAGCAAGACGAAGATGACTATAGTAATCAGTTTCAGGTATGACATCTTTTTAGCCAAAACAAATGTGAGGTAAGTATACATGTTTATTGTATTGGTCTTAGATTAAAATGAGTATTGTTTATGAGAAATAATATTTTTGAAGTAGCCATAAATATATGCTTAGAATGCTGTTTTTAAGGATAAAAACTTATCAATAATAAATTAAAAACAATTGTTTTTTATTCTTCGGGTCACCTGGGCAGTGCAACGGTATTGAATAAAATGATAACAATGCCTGAATTTGAAATTCTCGCTATTATTAAAAGTAAACCTTTATCCTTTACACGTAAAACTACAAAAGATATAAATAAGCACCTTAATAAAATAGGCTGGCGCTTCGGTTGGCTTTTATTATGGCAACAAATTATTCAACTATTGGGCTATGGTATCAATGTTTTATTGCCGGTAATTGTGACCGGATATTGCCTGCCTGGAAGATAAGCCGTCAACACTCTATCCCTTTAAAATATATGAGTAATATTAATCACTCTTCTGTAATTAGATTGATACAGGACATTAAGCCTGACCTTATCGTTTCAGCCTATTTTAATCAGATTATTAAGGAACCAATAATCAATTTGCCCAGGTTAGGGATACTCAACATGCATCCAGGGTGGTTGCCTGCCTATCGTGGGGTAATGGCTTACTTCTGGGTATTGAAAAATGGCAGTGATGAAGCAGGCGTAAGTATACATTGGATAGGTAAGGGAATTGATGCCGGAGAATTAGTCCAGTGAAGAAAGATAAAGTTAAAAAATGGAATGACTCAGCAAAAGGCATTGGTTTACACCGCTATAATTGGATCAGTTTTATTACAACGTATTGCCAAATTATTATTAACAGGAAATATACCCGTTCCAATAATTGATAAAAATGAACCGGCAAAATATTATTCTATGCCTGGGGAAAAGGAGTTTGACGAATATTTTAAACACAAACGTTTTTTTCGAATACGAGATGTTATTAGTTTTCTGCTACGTAGAAAGAATAAAAGATAATGGATATTGATAATTCAATCGCTTCTTTATTTAAACCCGGAAAATCAAACCGATATTTTGATATTTGCAATCCTGTTCAAATTAGCCGGGATGATAGAACCTTTAACTTGTGGAATGCCTGGTGGCTAGCAGAGCTGTCCAGATTAGCCTATCGGGAAGATAAACATAACAACTATGAAGAAAATAAAATAATCAGTACGGATAATATCCTCAAACAAGTCGGAATGGAGAAGATCGGTGAGATATATAATGCTGAGACATCCACTTATGGTCTCCTTATAAAAGTTGACGTTATCGACGTATCCTCTCAGGATAAAACGCCTTGTTTAGTATTGGCTTTTTGTGGATCGAATGAATTGCAGGACTGGAAGATAAACTTTCGTGCTTATCAAGCAAGTTTTTATGATTGGGGAAATGTACACAGTGGTTTTAATTACGCTTTCCTTAGTATAAAAGACGAATTATTAAAATTACCTGAAATTCAGAAATATCCGTTGTACATTACCGGTCATAGTCTGGGGGCTGCGTTAGCAACATTATGCGTGCTTTATTTGTCTGATAATGGGGTAAATATGGCGGCCTGTTACAACTATGGTTCTCCACGTGTAGGGGATGATAAATTCACTGCTTCACTATCAGATAAAATGATTTATCGGGTCATTAATCATTGTGATATCGTTACGACTTTGCCTTTTTCTTTTCCAAATATGCGATACAAACATGCGGGGATACCCTGTTTCATCAATGCAGCAACGCAGATAAAGTTAACTATGAATGTTGTGGATATAGAACAGTATCAAAAGACATCGCTAGTTAATAATGACGATGTCTTAAATGTTATGTTACTGGTGGAAAAAATTAAATCTGGGGCTTTAGAACTCCAGTCGTCTTTTACTGATCATGCGCCGATTAATTATGTCGCAAAGCTGGAAAGAAATTTAAATTTATAAATAACAGTGTCAAGATCGTAAGTTTGAATATAAAAATAATTTTCTAGAGAGAATCTCTTACTATTAATGTGAAATTAATGAATACAATCAGTCAATACATAATGCTGGATGGGATCGAAGTGCAAGTAGATCGTAAAAAAGTAAAGCATCTGCGTCTGGTGGTGTCTCCACCAGATGGAAAGGTGCGTATGTCTGTTCCGGTTCATGTAAGTGAGCAGATGGCGCGCATGTTTCTTTTATCAAGAATAGATTGGGTTAAAACTAAACAGGCAGAGTTTAATAGTATTGTAGATATTGCTAAAAAAGAATTTATTACGGGAGAGATTCATTATTTTCTGGGCAAACCGTATAGGATGGTCGCGATAGAACGAAAAGGACGGCAAGAAATAGTAAAATTAGATTCCGAGTTAATATTATATATTAAACCCGGTGCAGCTACCTTGGTGAGGAATAAAATTTTTGATTATTGGTATCGTGCCGAGCTCAAATCTTTAATTCCTGAGTTGCTGGAAAAATGGCAACCCATTGTGGGAAAAGACGTAATGGAATGGAATGTGAAGAAAATGAAATCCCGCTGGGGCAGTTGTAATATAAATAAGAAGCGCATTTGGTTAAATCTAGAATTGATAAAGAAACCTTTGGTTTGTATTGAATATGTATTGGTGCATGAATTGGTGCATTTGTTGGAACGGCACCATAATCAACAATTTAAAGAACATATGGGACATTTTATGCCTGATTGGCAATCATATAAACGAGTGTTGAATTATACATAATTGTATTTTAGTCTGAGTAGTGCAGACATGTAACAAAAAGTAATTTATTTTAGAATAAGTTTAGTATGAAGAAAAAATACCTAATATCTATACTGTTGTTAATTGCTTCAATGTCTACACAGCTGGTTTGGGCTGATAAAGCATACTTTGCTGGAGGTTGTTTTTGGTGTATGGAATCAGACTTTGAAGGACTATCAGGTGTGCAGGATGTTGTATCAGGATTTACTGGTGGCACGTTAAAAAATCCTACTTATAACGGTAATCACCAGGGTCATTATGAAGCTGTAGAAATTACATATGATCCAAAAATTGTCAGTTATCAGGGTTTGCTGGATCATTACTGGGTTAATACTGATCCATTTGATATCTCTGGGCAATTCTGTGATAAGGGGCATAGCTACCTTGCAGCAATTTTTGTTTTGACACCTGAAGAACGTCGTTTGGCAGAACAATCAAAACAAAAGGTAATTGACAAATTCCCAGAGCAGAACGTTATTACACCTATTTTCGATGCCAGCACATTTTATCCTATAAAAGGTGATGAGAGTTATCACCAGGATTACTATAAAAATAATCCTTTACGCTATAATTTTTATCGTTATTCCTGTGGACGTGACAAGCGATTAAAAGATATCTGGGGCGATATGGTAACGCATCATGAGTAAAACGCGGTTAAATCTAAAAAGAAGATAAAATTAATTAAGAGCTACCTTCTTTCATTAAATAACTTTTAATTTCGATACTTCCTGGAGCGATTATAATAATCTGTTTGGATGATTAGATATTTGGATATTTGGATATATGATGTTTGCCCATGTAAATAAAAAACAGATTTTAGTTGTAATTTTTTTCTCAGCTATATTACAAACTGCCTGTAGTACTACATCTACGAAGACTCTAGGGCAAATAACTATGCAGACATCGTTTAATGATGATGCCGCCGCATGGCGAAGTTGTACTTTTAGCATTGCCTGGCCTGAAGATAGTGAGCCTAATTGGGGCGTTGACTTGCTGCTTGCCCATAAATTAATAGGTCCTGTATTAAATGAGTATGGAAATAATTTATTTCGTTGGCGATTTCATCGTCGAGCAAACAGAGATTCTGCAGGCCATCAATTCAGCTTTATCTATTATGCTGGTTCACGCCAGGCAAATGATTTTGTTCAACATGTCGAGAAAAATGATTTATGGGATAAGTTGTTGAAGAATAATATTCTTGATGTCGCTGAATGTGAAAAATCTGAAATCATTTCTCGTCCAGAAATAAGCGATAGCAGTGACAACTATTGGTCGGATTCAGTTCAGAGGCAGTGGCCTTCGTATATTATGGGAGTCAGTAATCTGTGGCTGGGGTTGATTGATGATGCGATAGCTTTAGTCGGAACTGATACTGCCGATATGAATATGCTTGTTCAACAATATACCGAAGCTAACCAAATAGTCACTGACATCTGGCAAAATGAAGGGGAGCATGCCTTCCTCCATCATTTAAATGCCATATTCGGCTATGAAAAAATATTGATTCAATATTAGTGCATTAAATATGCAAGCAGATTGCCTGAGATAAATATTTTAGATAGAGGTAAGATCTGTTCAGTGAATCCTTCAAGTAAAAAAATTGACAGTGTCATTGCTGAAGCTCGAATTGCTCGCGAGGAACGAGAAAAAGGGTATCGTGCCCAGGCATTAAAACTCTTCCCACACATTTGCGGGCACTGTAGCCGCGAATTTGATCGCAAGAATCTCCATGAATTGACCGTGCATCATCTTGATCACAATCATGATAATAATCCATCTGATGGTAGTAACTGGGCGTTGCTGTGTTTGTATTGTCATGATAATGAACATCAGCGTCAACAGTTAGTGCGAGGTAGCGGATCAGTAAGAGATGATAAAATGACAAGTGTTGCAACGCATAAACCATTTGCAGAACTAAATGCTCTGTTAAAAAAGAACAATAAAGAGCAAAAGAATTAATGTCGAAGTAATCCGTAAGTATATTATGAATATAGAGCTGGCATGATTGTGTCTGTACACGTTAAGGGTTGTGGTAAATTTATTTTAAAATAATTAATTTTTCTTAACCCCTTTTTACTTTTTCTCCGTTTATAGGGATATGCAACATGAATCCCTAATCAACAATTACACCTAATCAGGAGAAAAATATGAAAAATAAATTCATAACCATAAGTATTGTAAGCATATTTGTGTTTTCTGTGGGGTGTAGTACCCCCGACCCACAAACGTTGAATGAGCCAGTAGTTTTCAATCCAGTAATTTCAAAAGATCCTGACCGTCAGTTAACAGAGGAAGTAAAATTTCAAAAAATAGATGATGAGTCTACTGCTATCAATGACATTGTTGACAATTTAAATGAAAATGAAATTAGTTATGAAATAACAGAAGGTGATATGTCTAGTAGTGAACCACGTAGGCAAATTGGGGAACAGGTTCTATTGCATAAGGAAATGAATGCGAATTATAGGATAATGCCACAATCCGCAACTGAAATGATGTATGACAATCCCGGGATACCTTCAATCCGCTCAACTTCAGAACTGTTGGATCGGGAAAACTATATCCACTTCGACAACAATCCAATTAAGAGAGTAACTGAACAACCGGTTTCTACTTTTAGTATTGATGTTGATACGGGCTCATATGCGATAGTCAGGCGGATGCTAAACAGTGGTCAACTACCGCGGCATGATGCTGTCCGTAGTGAAGAGTTGATTAATTATTTTTCATATGTGTATCCCGAACAGGCCGAACGATCAGCGCCTTTTGCTGTGCATAAGGAGATCGCCCCTACACCCTGGAATAACAATACCTATTTATTGCATATCGGTATCAAGGGCATTGATCAGGATGTTAGTGCATTACCGCCAGCCAACCTGGTGTTTCTGGTAGATGTATCCGGTTCAATGCAGGACGCTAATAAACTCGGATTATTAAAGACATCATTAAAATTACTTACCAAACAACTGCGTGATATTGATTCAGTCTCCATAGTTGTTTATGCCGGTGCTTCGGGAGTTGTACTTGAGCCGACAAAGGGTAATAACCGGATGAAGATTATTACTGCATTGGATCGCTTGCAAGCAGGTGGCTCTACTAATGGTGCTTCGGGAATTCAACTCGCCTATGTCATGGCTGAACAGGCATACATACCCAATGGAATTAATCGTGTATTACTGGCAACAGATGGTGATTTTAATGTGGGTACAGTTGACCTTGAACAACTGAAAGACCTGATTAAGGATAAACGCAAGAGTGGAATTGCCTTGAGTACACTTGGTTTTGGTGCGGGTAATTATAATGATGCCTTGATGGAACAGATTGCCGATATAGGTAATGGTAACTATGCCTATATCGATACCTTGAGCGAGGCGCGAAAGGTATTGGTAGATGAAATGGGTTCCACTATGTTGACCATCGCCAAGGATGTAAAAATCCAGATTGAGTTTAATCCAGCTGTGGTAGCGGAATATCGTTTAATAGGTTATGAGAACCGTGCGCTTAATCGTGAAGACTTTAATAATGATAAGGTTGATGCTGGTGAGATCGGTGCCGGGCATACAGTTACTCCTATTTATGAGATTGTAATGGGAGGTAGTGCAGGGCAAAAAATGGATCCACTACGATACCAGTCAGAGGAACAACAGTCTGAGAATACCCAGGAACTGGCGTTCTTACGTCTGCGCTATAAACAACCAGAATCGGACACCAGCCAACTATTGGAATGGAGTGTAAATCAGGATGAAATTACTCCTGACATTGCTAAAACCTCTGTTGATTTTAGATTCTCCGCCGCCGTTGCTGCATTTGGACAGTTGCTGCGCGGAGGTGAACAGCTGAGTAACTATGGATATCAGGAGATTCTGGCGCTAGCCCGTATGTCGAAGGGGAATGATAACTTTGGTTATCGCAGTGAGTTTATCGCCCTGGTAAGTTTGGCGGACGCATTAGCTGCGCCAATGCGTCCGATTGTACAGCAATTGGGCTTGGTAGACTAAGTGAGACAAGTTTACTTAAAGTTACAGTCTTCACTCTGAATACAGAAATACATCATCAAACTGGCGATCGTCAGTTTGATGATGATTAATCATGTTAACAGCTAGCAGAGAAAATTGTGCTTTGACGTCAACCTCGGACTGGTCATACACTCATACGATGGACCAGTTAATTTCTGATGAAGAATTGATGTTATCGTATAGACAGGGTGACGCTAGTGCATTTGAACATTTGTATGCTCGCCATAAGGGTGGTTTATATCGATTTGTCCTGCGGCAATGTGGAGACAGGAATACCTGCGATGAATTATTTCAGGATGTGTGGATGAAATTAATCCAGAACAAAAAACAATATGAAGTGAAGGCAAAGTTTACGACCTATCTTTATACCATTGCCCGGAATCACCTTATTGGCTATCACCGGAAAACCGGGATACATATAGTTAAAGAAGGATTTGTTGACCTGGAGACGATAGAGGGCAGGCAACAGGAGCAGCCAGAAAATCAAGTGGATTTACATCGGCGCACTACTCGTTTATTGGCAGGAATAGAGGCCTTGCCTTTATTGCAACGTGAAGCGTTATTGTTAAAGGAAGAAGCCGGGATGAAGTTGCAGGAAATTGCTACACTAACCGGAGTCAATACTGAAACAGTTAAAAGTCGGTTGCGATATGCAGTAACGAAATTAC
>JBNMOP010000067.1:0-14740 GCA_051275005.1 Gammaproteobacteria bacterium
TCCGGTACAGACGCCGGGTCATATATGAACGATTCGTATAAATCTTCAATAAAATCAGCATTGGCACTGTATAAAAAGGAAGGAATGGTAGTACTCATGTTATTTTAACCTTGTTAGACGATATTTCAGAAATTAACTATTGTTGTAATTTTCCTTATTTAGTTAGAATTCTCAAGGACTAATTGACAATATATTAAGTAACTTGGTGCAGGTTTGATACAAGTTTCTAAGATTAGGCACATTTCCAAAGAAAAGCAGGCATAATACTACTCTGTTCATGAGCTGCTGACTTGCGGCCGGTTCAGGGTCACCTGTAATATCCTGTGAAAAAATATAAAAATGATATGTGTCGAGGGAGGCGTAGTAATGTCTGAATCAGTAACAATAATTGATAACCGTACCGGGAAACAGATTGAATGTCCGGTTTTAACTGGTAAATATGGTGCACCGGTCATTGATACTAACAGTCTCTACAAGGAATTAGGGATGTTCACAATGGATCCTGGTTTTGGTACTACATCAAGCTGTCGTAGTGCAATTACCTATCTGGACGGAGATGAGGGCATTTTATTACATCGCGGATATCCTATAGAACAGCTTGCTGAAAATAGTAGTTATCTTGAGGTTTGTTATTTACTAATTCATGGTGAATTACCCACTAAATTAGAGATGGGCAGTTGGGAACATGACATGAAAATGCATAGTATGACCCATGATCATCTTTCAAGATTTTATACCGGCTATCGATATGATGCCCATCCAATGTCCATTATGTCAGGTGTTTTTGCTGCAATTGCCTCTTATTACCATGATGCGACAGATATACGTGATCCGGCCCATAGGATGCTTACCGCAAGAAGGGTCATTGGAAAAATACCAAATGTAGCAGCAAAGTGTTATCGATATGCATCAGGTTTACCCTTTGTATACCCCGATAATTCCCGTAGTTATGTTGAAAATTTTATGTATATGATGTTCTCCTGGCCCTCAGAGGAATATATACCCAGTCCGGTTGCGGTGCGAGCCCTTGAACTGCTATTTATACTGCATGCGGATCATGAACAAAACGCAAGTACAACAGCTGTCAGACTGGCCGCAAGTGCCGAGGCAAATCCATTTGCATGCATTGCAGCAGGTATCTGTACTTTGTGGGGAAAAGCCCATGGCGGGGCGAATGAAGCTGTGATAAATATGCTGACAGAAATTGGTCACAAGGATAATATCCCAAAATATATAGCACGTGCTAAGGATAAGGATGACTCATTCCGTTTAATGGGGTTTGGTCATCGTGTATATAAAAATTATGATCCCAGGGCAAGAATAATTCAAAAAGCAGTTTATGATTTGATGGAAGAAATGAATTTGAATCAGCCTTTGTTTGAAATCGCAATGGAATTGGAACGTATTGCTTTAATTGATGATTATTTTATCGAACGAAAGCTTTACCCTAATGTCGATTTTTATTCAGGACTTATTTACCAGGCATTAAGAATACCGACTGAAATGTTTACGGTCATGTTTGCCCTTGCACGTAGTGCCGGTTGGATTGCCCAATGGTTGGAGTTAATGGAAGACCCGGATTTTAGAATTGGTCGTCCCAGGCAACTGTATGTTGGTCCGGAAAAACGTGATTATCTAGCGATAGATAAACGGAAATAATCAAAATTTAAAAATAATATTCAGGAGATAGTAGAAGTATGAAATCACCAGTAACAATTGCAGTAACAGGTGCTGCAGGACAAATAGGATATGCATTGTTATTCAGGATAGCGGCAGGAGAAATGCTCGGAACAGGTCAGCCGGTAATTCTTAAACTGCTTGAGATAACCCCGGCATTGAAGGCGCTGGAAGGTGTTGTGATGGAACTTAATGATTGTGCATTTTCAACCTTGGTTGGTGTTGAAATAAGCGATGATGCAAATGTTGCTTTTAAGGATGTAGACTATGCTTTCCTGGTAGGTGCCAGGCCACGCGGCCCAGGTATGGAAAGGAATGATCTACTTGAGGCTAATGCCGCCATATTCAGTGCTCAAGGTAAGGCCTTGAATGATCATGCAAATAAAAATATAAAAGTGCTTGTAGTTGGAAATCCAGCTAACACAAATGCGTTAATAACATTGAATAATGCACCTGATTTAAATCCTCGAAATTTTACCGCAATGATGCGTCTGGATCATAATCGTGCTGTTGCGCAGCTTGCAGATAAAACAGGATCCAATAATGATGATATTAGTAAGCTATGTATCTGGGGGAATCATTCAACTACACAATATCCAGATCTTCATCATGCACTCATAGCGGGTAAATCAGCTATAGAGATGATTGATGCAGATTGGTATGAAAATGAATATATTCCCAAGGTTGCGAAGCGTGGTGCTGCCATAATTGAGGCGAGAGGTGCTTCGAGTGCAGCCTCAGCTGCAAATGCTGCGCTTGAACATATGCGTGATTGGGTACATGGGTCTCGAGCAGATGACTGGGTTAGTATGGGTATACTCAGTGATGGTTCTTATGGAATTCCGGAAGGTCTGATATTTTCCTTCCCGGTTGTATGTGAGAATGGAGATTATAGTATTGTACAAGGGCTAACTGTTAACGAATTTAGTCAGAATAAACTTGATGCTACATTAAAAGAACTGGACGAGGAACGTAAGGCAATCAGTCATTTACTTAGTTGACGAGATTTTAACACTGAGGTTACACCGTGTCTGTACGGACAGATTTTTCAAATTCAAATATAGATTCTGATGGTTTTAGAGCCAATGTAGGGATTGTATTAACCAATAATTTGGGCCAACTTTTTTGGGCCAAGCGTATTGGTATGGATGCATGGCAGTTTCCCCAAGGGGGGATCCGTCCCAAAGAACATACTGAAGTGGCAATGTACCGCGAGTTACGAGAGGAAACAGGATTACTGTCTGAACATGTGGAAATCATTGGTTATACTCGCCAGTGGTTAAAATATGAGCTTCCAGATCGATTCATTCGTAAAAAGTCGAAGCCTCTATGTAAAGGACAGAAACAAAGGTGGTATTTATTAAAACTGATAGGTGATGAAAATGCTGTAAAGTTAGATTTGACTGAATCTCCTGAATTTGACCATTGGAAATGGGTGAACTATTGGGATCCAATATCCGAAGTAATTTCATTTAAACGAGATGTATATGAGAAAGCCTTGATAGAGTTTGAGCAACTGATGGGAAATAGTGGAATTAGTGTACCTCAATTTAATGGTTTGTCCGGTTCTAGCCATTAATTTCCATTAGACATTTATATTAGTTACAGGCGTGTTATTAACTTATCTGCATTCAATGGCAATGAATAGTTTATTCATAGTTATATGACCTTTGGAGGCTGAAACTGTTACCTTCTTTTTCCAACTATATTATTTTAGTTCTCCGAGAATTTTTTGAAATTTGTCTGTTTCGAAAACGTCCACAAGACTTACCTGTTGCTAATGAATTATTCTGGTTTTCTATAGTAGTTTATACAGTACTAAGTGCATTAATATCATACACATCACAATCATTTATAATTTCATTAATATCTGGCCTAATTGAACTATCAATTTTACTATTAATTTCATTCCTATTTCTATATCTACGCAGCGTCCCGGAGCGATGGATGCAAGTCACTACAGCACTAGCTGGAACTGGATCAATTATAAGTATAATTATATTGCCCCTAATTTATGCAAGGGTATTTATTCAGGTAGGTTCAACTGTGCAAGAATTGACTTTGACATTAATATTTATACTATGGTTTTGGAACTTATCTGTGATGAGCCATATTTTAAAAAATGCCTTATCCTCATCATATATCCTGGCAGCTTTGGGTGCGTTTACTTATGTCGCAATAACCTTTTTAATACTTGAGAATTTATTTCCCATTACTCAATCATCATGAGAATACATATCCTGGGTATTTGTGGGACATTTATGGGAGGGGTTGCCTTGCTGGCAAAAGAAATGGGCCACCAGGTATCAGGATCTGATCTCAATATCTATCCGCCCTTGAGTACTTTATTAATGGATAGTGGTATAAAAATTCACGAGGGGTATGACATTGCTCCATTAACAGAAAAGCTGGATAGCGTGATAATTGGAAACACTCTATCTCGTGGAAATGAATCTGTTGAGTATGTTTTGAATCAGCGAATACCCTATATCTCCGGACCTGAATGGCTATCAAATTATATCTTGCAAAGTAAGCAAGTGATTGCCGTGTCTGGTACCCACGGTAAAACCAGTACTACTAGCATGCTTGCATGGGTTTTGGAGTGTGCAGGGAAATTACCAGGATTCTTAATTGGTGGTGTAGCGGAGAATTTTGGCCTGTCGGCCAGATTAGGAGAGTCAGATTATTTTGTAGTCGAAGCGGATGAATACGATACTGCTTTTTTTGATAAGCGGTCAAAATTTATCCATTATCACCCTAGAATTCTGATAATTAACAATATTGAATATGATCATGCTGATATTTTCGGTGATATAGGTGACATAATACGTGAATTTCGTCGATTGATACGTATCGTCCCCGAAAAAGGTGCTATTGTCATTAAGTCAAATGATGTGAACATTGACGCCGCGTTGGAAGGAGATAGATGGACGCCAATAGTATGCTTTGGAGAATGCGATGGTGATTGGCAAATTTTAAATAACCAACTGGACTACTCCAAATTTGATGTTTCATCTCAGGGGGAAATTGTCGCTACAGTTAACTGGGATCTAATAGGCCTACATAATGCAGAGAATGCCCTCGCAGTTACCGCTGCAGCATTCCTCATTGGAATATCCCCTAGGATGACTGCCGAGGCGCTTTCATCCTATAAAAGTGTCAAACGTCGTATGCAAAAACTTGGTGTTATTAATGAAGTTACTGTTTACGATGATTTTGCCCATCATCCTAGTGCTATCTCCACAACATTATCTGCCTTACGTGCAAATGTTGGTGATAAAAGGATCATTGCCATATTTGAACCTCGTTCAAATACCATGAAAATGGGCGTACATAAAGACAAGTTAGCCCAAGCGTTTAATAATGCTGACCTAATACGTGCTTATAAACTAGATGGTTTGGAGTGGGATATGAATCTGGCATTTCAGGACCTTGGTGATCGGTACCGGAGCTATAGTAATATAGTATCTATTATTGACGATTTAGCTGCAGAATTAACAAAAGGTGACCATGTGGTTATTATGAGTAATGGTAGTTTTCAGGGGATACATCAAAAACTTATTGATCGCCTGAAACAAAATCGCAAATAGTTTAGCTAATATTTACAATTGTCAGTAAGTATATACTTACTAAAATTTATCATTTTATGTGACATATTTAGGGCTGGATTACTTACTGGCAGTTCGGGTATCCATAATGAGAATCTATGACAAATGTTTGAGATACATAGAATTATAAATCCAGTTCAGCAACATCCTGTTTTTCTGGCGACACTGGGCGTCTGTCCCCTGCTACTGAAATCTGAAACACTCCTCTCCGGGATAGTAATTAGTATGGCGTATGTATTCGTGTATATATTTTCAATGATTACTGTATCCAGTCTTAGAAAATTCATACCGCACCAGTCTCATATGATTTTTATACTGTTGATTACCTCAACCTGGGTCACTGTCATAGATTTGCTTTTACAGGCAACTATATACGAAATGAAAGTCTTTATTGATATATATATTCCGATTATAGCAATGAACAGCCTGCTGCTTTTGATTCTGCAAAAAGACGCACTACAAAACTCTGTATTCAAGAATATGAAAAATCTTTTATTAACACCTATGCTGATTATATTAATTTGTAGTGTTATTGGTGCAGCGAGGGAATTATTATCCCAAGGGTCTTTGTTTTCTGACTTGAATATTATAGTACCATTAATGACAGGGATTAAATTTACATTTATTCCTGATGCCTTAACCTTTTCAATATTTAATTCAGCTGCCGGGGCATTTATTGTTTTAGGTTGTTTTATTGCATTTTTAAATTTCATCTTCAATATGAAAAAAGTTTTATAAATTAATCATGTCGATTAACCCAGGGAATTTATTTCGATTTGAATAAAGCTACGTGCAAATCAATTTTTGAAATCTTTCAACAACAAAAATTAAAACCTACGACTGAACTTATATATTCGAGTAATTTTGAGTTATTAATATCGGTCATCTTATCCGCTCAGGCAACTGATATTAGCGTGAATAAGGCCACTGAAAAATTATATATGCTTGCCAATACCCCGGAAACAATTTTCAATCTTGGTATTAAAAGGCTCAAAGGATATATAAAAACCATAGGTCTTTATAATACTAAAGCTGAAAATATCATGAAGACTTGCAGGATACTGGTAGATCAGTATGGCAGTGAAGTCCCTAGTAACCGTGAAGCTCTTGAAAGTTTACCGGGTGTAGGACGAAAAACTGCAAATGTAATTTTAAATACGGCGTTCGGTTTCCCAACTATCGCTGTGGACACACATATATTTCGTGTCTCCAACCGTACCGGGATTGCACCAGGGAAAAATGTATTAGAAGTAGAAAAAAAATTATTAAAAATAGTGCCTGATGAATATAAAAAGGATGCCCATCATTGGTTGATATTACATGGTAGGTATACCTGTATTGCTAGAAATCCAAAATGTTTTGCATGTTCAGTCTTCGAGTATTGCGATTGGAAACAAAAGAAACAATACAAAGAATAGATATCCATTTTAACCGGTATCAATCATTATTAAAATTGCGATAATTGCTACTATATAAAATACAGATTTGTTAATTGTATTTAAAAATAATTTTATTGGATATAGTGTCAACGGGCCATGCTGTTGATTAAAGAAAATTATCAAAGCAAATATATTATCTAGTTGTTGCCTTGGGAAAAAGACTTATTAGATATGCTCCGATTATTAAAAAAATACAGAAAACAACTAGTGGTAATTTTTTTATCACTGATTGTAACTTCAGCATTTCTAAGTTATTCCAGGGGGTCATTACAGTGGCCTTTTATGAAACAACTTGAAAACTCTCTGTATGACTTGAGAGTCGTATTGACTGCATCTGCTGAGGTAGACGATAGAGTTGTTATAATCGATATCGATGAGAAAAGTCTTGCTGAGGTGGGTAGATACCCGTGGAGCAGGGACAAATTTTCCCATCTCGTAGATCAGCTTTTTGATTATTATTTTGTTTCACTAGTTGGCTTTGACGTATATTTCAGGGAAGCTGATGAGAGTTCAGGGATCAGGGTGCTTGAACAGTTAGCCGAAGATGAATTTGCAGATATTCCCGAATATCAGTCCAGATTAAACCAGTTATCACAACGACTGGATTTTGACCAGAGATTTGTCGATAGCATGATGAAAGGCCCGGTGGTTCTCGGCTATACATTTTTTACCGAAGGGGAAGTCAGTTCAGATATTAGAGGAGGTGACCTGCCCTCACCAGTATTAATGGCAGAAGACTTTCAAGGAAAGAATGTCCACGCACCTCATGCCAGTGGCTATGGTGTCAACCTCTCCATGATACAGGATGGTGCAGTAGCGTCGGGCCATACCATGCGTGTTTTGGATGAAGATGGAATTGTTCGCCGTGTCACCATGCTAATGGAATATGAAGGGGATTATTATGAATCTCTCTCATTGGCCATCGCCCGTTATATGCTGGTTGTCGATCAGATAGAGCCCGTCTATACAATGTCCGAGGACCCAGCACTATCTGAGATAGAGGCATTAAAACTTGGAGAGCATTTAATTCCGGTTGATGTCAACCTTACGGCCCTGGTGCCATACAGAGGGCCCGGAAACACTTACAAATATATCTCTGCTGTTGATGTTATGGAGAGACGTATACCAATAGAGGATCTGCAAAGCAAAATAGTTCTGGTTGGGACCTCAGCAAAGGGGCTGTCTGACCTCCGGCAGACACCCGTAGATCGTGAATTTCCAGGGGTGGAGATTCACGCCAACCTCATCTCAGGCATATTTGATCAGGTAATAAAACACCGTTCAGTTGAGTTGTGGTGGTTAGAATATGTACAGCTATTTTTACTGGGTGTTTTTTTATCTATCCTTTTGCCTAAACTAAGTCCCGTTGCATCAATTGGTGTAACAGCGATTCTACTGCTTGCTACCAGTATGCTGAATTATTATTTCTGGCAATATTTGAATATCGTCGTGCCACTGGCGTCTATCTTGTCACTAGTTTTTACCCTGTTTTTGCTCAATATTATTTATGGATTTACCATAGAGTGGCGTGGCAAGCGACAGCTATCTAACCTGTTTGGTCAATACCTGCCCCCTGAGTTGGTTGATGAAATGAGCGAGGACCCAGAGTCCTATATTAAAGGTGCCCAGAACCGTGAAATGTCAGTTCTCTTCTCTGATATCAGGGGATTTACAACCATTTCAGAAAGTTTGAGTGCATCGGATTTATCGGAATTAATGAATTTATATTTGACCCCGATGACAGCAATTATTCATACGACCAGGGGTACGATAGATAAGTATATTGGTGATGCCGTTATGGCTTTCTGGGGCGCACCGTTAAATGATCCAAATCATGCACGTCATGCGATTAAGGGAGGTCTGGATATGCTCGAGCGTCTCAAGGGTGTGCAAGAAATTTTCCAGGATAGAGGCTGGCCCGAGATTAAAATTGGAGTAGGTATTAATTCGGGATTGATGAGCGTGGGTGATATGGGTTCAGAGTTTCGTATGGCTTATACCGTGCTCGGTGATGCCGTTAATCTTGCGTCAAGGCTAGAGGGACTCACAAAAAATTATGGTGTTGAAATAATTGTTGGTCAGGCTACCAAAGAATCGGTTGATGAGTACGTATTTCTCGAGTTGGACCTGGTCAGGGTTAAGGGTAAAGAGCAGCCGGTTGCAATATATGAACCCATTGCCCTGTTTGATGAAATCTCAGTGGATGAAGAGAACGAAATAGCACTATTCCACCAATGCCTGCAGCACTATCGTCAGCAGGACTGGGATACCGCTGAGGCCATATTGCAGCAACTGATACAGGAATATCCTGAACGTTTACTTTATACGATATATACACAACGGATTGCCGACTATAGGCTAGACCCGCCCGGGGAAGAGTGGGATGGGGTATTTACACACAAAACTAAATAAAATTAGGATAAATTTTTTTGTTAACTCAATTGATTAAGATTGATTGTCCTAATTATCGTGTCATTTGTCACATATATTAATAAATATTGACATGGGTTGATTCGGCTCTTAGGATTTCAGAGAATAAAGTTGTTTGTATTATTTTTAACTTATTGATTTATTTTGATTTTAATTGTGACCATTAACTTTGTTAAGAATACTATGAATATGAAAAATATATATTTAACCAGTCAGCTTAAAAATAACTAGTACCAATGTAACCTATCTCCAATGAGGACAAATTAATGTTCCAATCTATTAAAAATCTGGACCTGCATGTTTACCAGACAAGCGTTTTACAGAATTCAATTTTGTTAACACTCTTGTTAATACCATTCAACCTATATGCAGATGAGTTGACTGATGAAGCCCAGCGTTTAATGGATGCTAATCAAACGGCAGCAGCGTATGAGTTATTATTTAATGAGATTGAAGCGCGGGCCGGAACACCTGAATATGATTTATTGCTTGGCATCGCTGCGATGGATTCCAACCATCCCACCCAGGCAGTGTTTGCCTTTGAAAGGGTGCTCGCAATAGAACCCGATAATTCCCGGGCACGACTTGAATTGGCACGGGCTTATTTTGAATTGAATGAAAACGAGGCATCAAGAGAGGAATTCAGTTACGCAAAAACGCTAGAAATCCCTGAAGAGGTAAGTGCAACCATTGAAGAATACCTGACCTCCATTGACTCCAGAGTCCGGGCGGCGGAGCAGCAAAGGCAGTTCAGTGCGTATGTGCAGGCCAGCGTTGGTTATGATACCAATGTTAATAGTGCAACGGATTCTTCCACCGTTGCATTACCTGCCTTTGGCAACCTGGTATTCACATTGGACGATACATCCAGAGAACTGGACAGTGGTTTTTATTCGCTTGATGGAGGTTTGTCGTTTTCCAGTCGGATATCACCTGAAAATAACCTGTCGATGTTCGGCGGTGCTAACCTATTCCATAGACCGACTTATAACGAACACAGGTTTGATACCAGTGCCGGCAATGCCCAGCTGGGACTTCGCTATAACAGGGACAAAAATTCCTTTCTGGCATCGCTACAGGGGCAGAAGTATCTCATAGACGGGAGTACAAGCAGGAACCAGGGAGGCATCAACCTGCAGTGGTTACACATGGCAAGTCAACGTACACAGTATTCCGTCTTCGCTCAGGGACTTATACAGCGATTTCCGGGTCAGACTATCAGGAACGTCAATCAATACAGTGGCGGAACTGGAATTGTCCACCTGCTAGCAGGTGACGGCAGTCCTGTGGTTTATGGCAGTATTTATGCCGGAATAGATGATGAACAGGCTGACGCCCGCCCAGATTTCGGCAGAACATATTTTGGCATCCGTGCCGGTGGTGAATATGGCATCAGAGAAGATGTTAAATTGATTGCTAGCGCCAGTTACCAGTACAGTAAATACGGTGGCGATGACCCATTGTTTCAGGAAACCCGTAAGGATAACTTTCTATTTCTGCGCGGTGGTGTTGAATATAACTATAATGAGAACTGGGTCATAACACCTGAATTCCGTTATTTATATAATGATTCTAACCTGGATATAAATAAATTTGACCGTTGGCAGGTATTTGCCAGCGCCCGCTACAACTTCTAGTAGGAGCTGAATTATGAATATGACATTAAAATCATTCTTACATATACGTGCCATTTATTACGGGATCCCATTCATTGCGTGCTTAATGATCATGCAAACTACCTCTGCCCAAACGCTGGCAGGTAAGGTGGTATTTGCCCAGGGCGCCCCCACGGCGTTCAACACTGACGGCACTGAGCGGGGTTTATCACGTGCAAGCGAACTATTTTCGGGGGATCGATTGGTTACAGATAATGGCAGATTACAGATCAGCATGCTCGATGGTGCCTTTATCTCGGTACAGCCGAATTCAGAATACCAGATAGAAAATTACAATTATTCCGGTACACCCGATGGCACTGAAATTGCCAATTACCGTCTGGTCAAGGGCGGCGTCAGGGCCGTAACCGGTCTCATCGGCAGGCAGAACCCCGAGGCCTATAAGGTCAACACCGCTGTGGCCACCATTGGTATCCGTGGTACAGGACACAATACGCGGATCTGTGCGGGTGATTGTGGCACCAGACTTGATGGTCTGTATCACCAGACCTGGGAAGGTATCACCTTTGTAGTCAATGATGTGGACTCTCAAGATGTCCCAACTGGTATGGGGGTATTTGTGGCGGATATCGATACTGATATCGAGGTTCTGGATCAACCTTCTGCAATACTCGCGGTGGAGACCACCCGGGAAAGACAGGAAGATGAGCTGGAAGAAACCGAGGAGCAGACCAGAGTGGTCTCGTCAGGTGAGCAGCGCGATGAAACGGGCGATCAGGTGGTTATCTCGGACTCCAGGGGAAGTTCTACTGTACTCACAAACTTTGGTATATTGGGTGTGACTGCGGATGATCCGGAACTGAGTAACGTCGGCGTTTTCAGCTTTGGATTTGGTTCCTCACTGTTTCGTCGGGATTCAGACAATGCGGTTATCGCTATCCTAGGCCTGGAAGATGATGATGAGTTTGACGATTTTAATACATTGGCGACTATCGATGTCGCAGCAGTGCGCGGTGGCGATAATGCCGCCGAGGTGAGTTTCGCAGAATCCTTCTTGTCACTGGCCAATCCGGCCCTATTGTCCTCGTTAGAGGAAAGTCCAGCTAGTGTCGCTGAATTCTTTTTCAACGAGGAAATCGGTTTTGGACGTTGGGCCGACGGTCGAGTTCTGGTACTTCACAATAGTGATCATGCTGAAGATAACGAGATCATCGAGCTTGCTGGCAATGAAAGTATCCATTTCCTCTTTGGTACCGAGCCGCCTTCTCGACCTACCACGGGTGAGGCAAGTTATGATTTCTTCGGTGGCACGCAATCTACTACGGTCAGTGGCGATACTATCGGGGAGGGGGTAACCGAGGGTCATATTGATGTCGATTTTGGGACGAGTGACGCCACGCTGGATATGAATGTTAATCATGACAGCATTGATTATGCCGTCAGTGGGCCTCTCGCCATTGAAACTGATGGAGGCTTGTTAGGTACTGGTAGTGTCTTTGCGGAAGGCGGTAGCTGTACTCTTTGCCCGACATCCATTGACGCCGGCTTCGCCGGGCCGGCAGAGGAGGGCTTTCCCAAGTATGTTGCCCTGGAATACGATATCCAAACCTCTGATGTGATCATGGGGGTCGCTGCCTTCGGCTTTGAGGCACCACCGCCTCCACCGCCTCCACCACCTCCTCCGCTACCCACAAGCACCGTGCTGACGAATTCGGTGTTTCTCGGCGTCGCACCAGATGATGAATCTCTGGATGGTGTCGATTCATTTGCTGGATATGCTGCATCGTTGTTCTTAGATGGCACGGAGTTAGTTGGACTATTGTTTACCGAAGAAGAAGGTGATTTCCCTCCCTTCACCATCTTTCGTACATTCGCCACGGTTGATGTGGATAAAGTACTTGGCGGGGACGATGCCGCCTCGGTCGCAGAGGTCCAGACCCGGCTGGCGGCGGCGGATCCAGTGCAGGTTGCTATCTTTGATGCAAATACCCCCGCGACGATCGCCGACTCATTCCTCGACGCTGGTACCGGATTTGGCTGGGGGCGCTGGACCAACGGGTTTATATTGTCTACTGATGACGGTGGCCTGGTAGATTCCACCAATGCAGAAAATTTTCCCGGTAATCAGAGTGTCCACTTAATTTTCGGCCAGGACCCGGGTGTCATCGCCACCACTGGCACCGCCTTCTATGATTTTATAGGCGGCACGAAATCCACCAGTGCTAGCGGGGCAACGCTTGGCAATGGTGTCACCTCAGGCTCTAGTATCTTTGTTGACTTTCGTGACGGTAGCGGGTCAATAATCATGAGGATTGACCATATACCAGGGTTCCCCTATCTCATCTTTAATCAGCCACTAAATGTTAGCCCGGCCGATAACGCGATCGTCGATATGTCCCCTGGCCTTCAAACAACGACAGCTGCCTCAGGCAGTGCTTGTAACCCAATGTGCTATACCTTAATGGATGGCGGTTTTGCTGGACCTAGTACTTCAGGTATTCCCGGACATATTGGAATTGAGTACGATATTCAGGATGCCGATGTGGTGATGGGTGTGGCCGGTTTTAGCGTAGGGAGCTTCACTGCTACTTCGACAACTCTTGTCCAGACTAACTCGGGTTATATTGCTATAAGCCCGGAAGGGATAACGAATGGTTGGGATGCCTCTATTTTTCTGGATGCAAATGATAACCTGATTGGAGCACTGGGAACTGAAGATTTTGATTCTCCGATTGGAGAATTTCGCGTTGTTAATACAATCGACCTTGCCCTGATGCTTATTGGCGATGACTCAACCTCAGTGACTGAAGTAAGTTCCCTTGTTGCAGGTCAGAGTTCAGGCGATCAATCCATTATTTCGGCCTACTCATCAGGAGCTGCTTCCATTCAGGGCTCATTCTATAATGCTACTGATGGTATCGGCTGGGGACGCTGGACGAGTGGTTCTATACTTTCATTTGATGCGACGCCGGGGACAGTGGAGAGTCCGCTGACGGGCAGTCAAAGTGCGCACTTTATTTTTGGTAAGGATGAGGGGATTATCAATACCTCCGGAACGGCAACGTATAATTTTTTCGGCGGGACAACTTCCACTAGTGCCGGTGGCAGTACCGATGGTGGCGGTGTAACTTCTGGAGCTATAGGTATAAATTTTACCGGGACAGGTACGATCAACATGAATGTTGTTCACAATACCGCATCATATAATGTGAATGGAAGTTTGATTGTGGACCCAGCTAATGGTGCTGTATTTGATGTTACCAGTGGAGTATTTGCGAGTACTGGCGCAGCTGGAAGTGCGTGCAATCCCAGCTGCGATGCATTCATAGATGGCGGTTTCGCAGGACCAAATGCAGGAGGTGTCCCAAAGTATATTGGTATCGCGTATGATATAGATGAAACTGATCCCATCATGGGGGTCGCGGGTTTCTCTACACCCTGATAATCTATATTAGTATCATCCAGGGGGCGCATATTTAGAATATGCGCCCCTTATTTCATGCGCCTATATTTTATAACTTATGCCTTTTAGATGCATGAATTTTTGCTGACTTGATTTAGCCAAGTCGATATAGTGGGTGAAAATGGACGATAAAAATAAAACAATTAGTATCAAGTATGATTATTCAGGACCGTGAAGAAAGTAGGCGCGTTTTTTTTCAGGCCTGGCAAAAATTCCGTCAAGCAAAACCTATGGAACCGCTGGAATCACTGATATGTTCAGTCATACAGGAGCATCCGGAATATCATTCAGTACTCGAAGAAAAACAGATTTTACACGAAGAATTCAGCGAATTATCGGGAAAACAAAATCTATTTCTGCATCTGGGTCTGCATATTGCACTGATGGAGCAGGTTGGTACTGACAGGCCAGCAGGTATTACTTCTCTTTATCAGTCTATGCTGGGAAAATGTCCAGATGGACACGCATTAGAACATCAGATTATGGAGTGTCTGGAACAATCACTTT
>JBNMOP010000068.1:0-14737 GCA_051275005.1 Gammaproteobacteria bacterium
AGTCATTTTGTTCTTTGTTTAAATGAGTCGTAGAGAGCATATCACTCATGCCAATAACACCATTTAAAGGTGTTCTGATCTCATGACTCATATTTGCTAAAAACATGGTTTTTGCTTTATTAGCATCTTTTGCTTCATTTACAGCTATCTGAAGTCTTTTTAATAGCATGTTGATATATATTGGCAAAATAATCATTGAAAATAAAATAGCAAAGGATGCATATAATTGATTCGACCAGTATGGGTTTACCTCAATAACTATAGAGAAGCAAACTATGCTTGCAATTGCATTAATTATTAAATATTTGTTTCCGAAACGTAAACCATTTCCAAGAATAATCCAAAAATAAATTACTAAAAATGGTGCACCTGTTTCACCTGATAATGCAAGGGCAAAGGTCGTTGCACCAACACCAGTAAATATTGCTAAATTTAATCTTAATGGATTGATTTTTTTGTCATTGAAAGACCAAATCGCAAACAGGATAGAACAAGGAATGGTTGCGAAAAAAACATATACTACTGATATATCTATTGCGCCGTAGTGATAACAAAGAGATGAATAGATTGTAAATATTACACAAGCAAATAACCTAATTATTGCCTGTTCAAATTCAATACCAAAGTACCTCAATTTATTGATGTGAATTTTAAAAATATTATTCATGTATTAATTGTTTGTTAGAGTATTATTATCCAATGTATGGATGTCGTCTATGTTTGAAACTAATGCTTCAATACAAGAAGGATCGTATGCTTTGTTCCATGAGTTTAATATTTCTACTGCTATATTAGTAGATTTAGCAGGCCGGTAGCTTCTGTAGCTGGTCATAGCATCATAGGCATCCGCTACAGCTACAATTCTGCCTTCGATTGGGATGTCGTTCCCTTTTAATTTATTCGGATAGCCTGATCCGTCTAATCTTTCATGGTGTGTGTGTGCAATGCCTGATGCAAATTTCAGTAAGGGAGATGTACTATGGCTGAGAAGTTCTTGCCCTATATTAGTATGCTCACGGATTATATTTAATTCGTCCTCATTTAATTTTTCGGGTTTTAATAAAATGTCGTTTGGTATCTTTATCTCTCCGATGTCATGTAATGGAGCTGCTGCTTCTATTAAGTCACAGAATGTTTTATCCATACCCATTTCTTTTGCTATTAGCATAGAAATTATTCCAATGCGTATTGGGTGATAACCTTTATAATCTCCTTTGATATCAGTAATTTTATTAATCAGGCCAAGAACTTCCTTCTCTCTTATTTCAAATGACTGATTTGTGTTATGGACAAATTTCTCTAACGACGCGGCACGTGCCCGAATAATTATCTGTTGCCGACGCAGGGTTAATAAATTATGGCATCTAACTTTACATTCATAATGATCAATTGGTTTAGTTAGAAAATCCGTTGCACCTGCTTCTAGTGCTTCATGCATGACAGATTTTTCATCATATATCGTAAAAACAATAATGGGGACATACATGCATTCAGGAATGCTTCGGATTGCACGTGTAAATTCTACACCATTCATATCAGGCATCTTATAATCAACAATAATAAGATCGGGTTGCGTCGTATGAATTGCTTCAAGTGCTGAGATTGCATTTTCGAATGTTGCAACCCTGATGTTATCACCAATACTTTTGATGATACTTTTCATAATAATACGACTGGTCAATTGATCATCAATAACCATAACATTAGCAGTGAGTGGATAACTTTTGTTATCTTTGAATAAGACTGTAGACATTGAAGTATCAGAAGAATAATCTTTGATATTTTATTATTATTAAATGATGATGCTAACTTAATACATATAGGTAGAATAAGCAAAAATTAGTCTAATTTTTTCCTCCTTTTATGAGTAAATAGATAGCGCCAGTACCACCGTCTGCAGGTCTACAAGATGAGTATGCGAGCACATTTTTATCTTCTTGTAGCCATAGTTGTATATTTTGCTTAATTTTTGGTTGCCCATCTTTAGATCTGTAACCTTTGCCGTGAATTACTCGGACACAGGTTTGTGTATTGAACTTACGGGTTTGTAACATGAATTGATTGAATGTTAATTTTGCGTTAAAAATGGTCATGCCATGCAGATCTAGGTTGTCTAATATAGACAACTGACCACGTTTTAATTTCTGAAAAAGTTTATCTTGAATACCGGGTCGTTTAAATTGAAGTTGTTCTGTCGCAGATATCCTGAAATTTTCAGGAATAAATTCTTCGTAATAGGTTGCAGATTTTATATTTTCGTCTTTATATTTCCTGGATGCTTGCCTGAGGGGGGTAACAGCTTTGATCAATTTTGCCTTGTTTTGCTTGATGGAGATGACGTCTCCAACGGTTTTTCTGAATAACGCTATGTCTTCCGGGTCTATAATCAATTTATCATTCATGTAATATGCCAAAATCTGTCTACTATGGCAGATTAACGCAATTATACTTTTTTGTCAGTGATTAAGCTGAGCGGGTGTTTAAAAACCTTAATTTCATCATATTTTTTGCCCATTTTAATCTTAATGACATTAATAAAATATAGATTGTAGCTAATAATAGCGGGATCCGAACGTCTGATTTAACCAACCAGTAATAGTGGAGTATACCTAAGCCTGTAATTAAGTAGATGGACGAATGAAGTGTCCGCCATTTACTTCCGAGACGAGCCACCATTTTTTTTGTTGATGTAATGGTTAGCGGTATCAGTAAAACAAATGCAGTAAATCCAACGGTGATGTATGGACGTTCGATTATATCTTCCAGTATGGCACTAAAATCAAAAAATTGGTCCACGGCAAAATAGGTTAAAAAATGGAGGCAGCCGTAAAAGAAAGCAAAGAGTCCAATCATACGACGATAACGGGTCAGAGAATTTTTTCTTGTTAAATTACGTAAAGGTGTAATAGATAATGTTATTAGCAGAAAATAAATCGTCCAGTCGCCGGTGAAATGGGTGATGTATTCAATAGGATTTGCAGTTAAGTTACCGGTAAAACCATTATATATAACGCTGCCAAATGGAACCAATGAGATACTGAATAGCAGTGGTTTGTAGAATTTTTGCATAAATCATATTTTAATGATATTTCAAAAGATTCATCTCTGTATACATCGAAGCAACCTGGTCTTCATAACCATTAAACATAAGTGTATCGCGTTTTAGAAATTCACCGATCCTGCGTTCTTTTTTCTGGCTCCAGCGAGGGTGGTTTCTCTTAGGATTGACGTTGGAATAAAATCCATATTCTTTTGGTGCAGAAATATTCCATGAAGTTGGGGGCTCCTTGGTTACAAACTCTATTTTATTAATGGATTTGATACCTTTGTATCCATATTTCCATGGCACTACCAGTCGCATAGGTGCGCCGTTTTGATTCAATAATTCTTCACCATATAGACCAACTGCGAGTAGTGTTAATGGATTCATTGCTTCATCAATGCGTAGTCCTTCAACATACGGCCATCTTAATGAACGTGATCGTTGCCCCGGCATTTCATCAGGTCTAAATACAGTAGTGAATGCTACATATTTTGCATTGGCGTTCGGTTCAAAGCGTTTTAGTATATCTGCTAATGGTATGCCCACCCAGGGTATAACCATGGACCATGCCTCAACACAGCGCATTCGATAAATTCGTTCTTCGAGCTGATGTGGATTTATCAGATCCTCAAGATTATATTCTCCTGGTTTATTGCATTCACCTTCAATAGAGACTGACCAGGGTTTTGGTTGAAAGAGCCCAGAATTTTCTGAAGGGTCTTCTTTATTAATACCAAACTCATAAAAATTGTTATAGGTAGTAATGTCCTTAAATTTTGTTAATTCTTCATCTGTGGTTGAAAGAGGGCTCTTTTTTATATCTGCTATTTTTGCTGCGGCCTGTGCGCTCATTCCTGGTAATAAAATACCTGAATTTATAGCTGTACCAGTGAGTCCTATATTAAAAGAATTCTTTAGAAATTTTCGGCGCGATTGATAGTCTGATTTACTGGTAATTTCCGAAGGATTTATGTCTGATGGCTTTTTAATTAACATATTTCTATTCCTGTAAATGCAATGTTGATTAGTTATTCGATAATGAGCTCTATTTTGTTACATCGTTCATTATTTTTTATTAAAAGTTAATGTTTAGATTCATCCCTGAATATAATGCGGCAACCTGATCCGCATACCCGTTATACATTTGTGTATCTTGTTTTAAAAAATGACCTATTCTACGTTCCTTTCCCTGGCTCCAACGAGGATGGTCAACTTCTGGATTTACATTAGCATAAAATCCAAATTCTTTTGGGTCAAATACATTAAATGTATTGGGTGGTTGTGATTCAACAAAACGGATATTGACGATAGATTTGATACTTTTAAATCCATATTTCCACGGAACAATCAATCTTATCGGTGCACCATTTACATTAGGTAGCTCCTCGCCATATAAACCAACAGCGAGAAGAGTTAATGGATGCATCGCCTCATCTATCCGGAGTCCCTCGGAAAAAGGAAAGTTATATGCAACCTTACCAATCCCTGGCATTACGTCTGGCTGGTATGCAGTGGTAAAAGCAACATACTTGGCATTAGAGTTGGGTTCGAATCGTTTCAGTACATCCGCCAGAGGAATTCCAATCCAGGGAATCACCATGGACCAGGCTTCTACGCAGCGGAGCCGATAAATACGTTCTTCTAATTGATGAGGATTAATTATATCTTCCAGACCATATTCACCTGGGCGATTACATTCGCCTTCAACAACTATTGACCATGGTTTTGTTTTGAACTGACCTGCATATTTTGCCGGGTCCTCTTTTTTAATTCCGAATTCTGCAAAATTATTATATGTAGTGATTGCTTCGAATTTCGTTAATTCTTCGTCTGTCTTTGAATAGGGCCCTTTTAAAATATTTTCAAATTTATCAGCGGCACGCGCATTACGACTATTGAAAAATAATCCGGTATTGATTGCGGTTGATGCGAACAGGGAATGGACTGAGGTCTTGATAAATTTCCTGCGTGACAAATACTCATCTTTATTCGTTATTTCAGAAGATTTTATTTTATCAGATTGTTTTATCAGCACATTAAAATACCATGTTTATTAACTTTATTTATTCTATATTAGTACATTTTTTATATAAAAAATTTGACAGTGCAAAGAATGTTCTACTTGGCCTCTACTCGATATTTCCGAAATCCAAAGATTAATCCTGCCAGGAGTAAAACAATTCCAGCCAAAATTAAACCAGACTGGTTTTCTGGACTACCTGGATTGGGTGAATCATTTGCCAGGTTAGGAATAGTTGCTTGCTCAGGTGGGTCTGGAATAGTTGTCGGTACAGTTTTATCCAATGTCATTGTGCTATCTTGACTCTTCTGGTCAACAGCTAGCTCATCGATGGGTATAAAATATCCAGTCTCAGGATCGAATTGAGTATACGGATTCAACATATCCTCATCCCCGGCCCATACTGAATTTAAAGACAGTATAGACACTAGCAGCAACTCTGAAAAAATAGAAAAAATATTTCTCATTTTAAGCTTTGAAATTTATACCTATTCAGTAATCTCCCTTCGCAGCGGAATTATATTCTGCCAGGGAATCCATCGGGTCTGATTGCAGGACATACCTTGGGTGGTCCCTTAAATACAAAACGGGTCTCCAGGGGTTTTGATGGCCAGGTCGTCGGTCCTGCTGGCGCCATATCTAATTCATTGGCAAGGCCAGGTAGTAAATGCAAGGTCTTTCCACCAAGAACCGTCATTAGCACTTTTGTTTGGGGAATATCATCTTCAGGAATCGTAAGTATATCTCTATCCAGGACAACAAAATCAGCTAATTTTCCCGGCTCAAGCGAACCTATGCGATCCTCACGTAATAGGTAGTAGGCTCCCCATATAGTGGTAGCCTTGAGCTGGGTGACAAGGTCTGTCCCTTCTTCCTTAGCATAATAACGTTCGCAAGCTTCGTTATACCGCGTCATACCGACCCAGATGTTATAAAACATATAGTGCGGCAGCGGCCTATCAATCTCTTGGGTGTTCATAATCCCAGCCTTGGTTACACTATTTCTGGGTACGATGTAATGGGCATACTCTTCCCCGTAATTTTTGACACGGTATGACGCGTCGTAACCACGGTTATTTTCCCATAACATGGTATTGAGCATGCTGATCATCATGCCGAGTCGCTTAATGCGAGGGATCTGATCCGGTCTCGGTGCGCCCGACGCGTGGTCAAAACCATGTCGACGCTCACGAATCTGTTCGAGGGTCATACCTGCTGCCTTACTTTGTTCTTCAATGATATCCAGCAAATGGTCTATGTCTTTGTCTCCCCCGGAGTGCATGGCCGCGATACGGCCGCCACTGCGAACAATGTCTTCTTTTACACGGCGTCCAGCTGTACCTGGTTCCAGATTGCATCGTTCGATTGACTTAAGTCTGTCAGATGCGGGCAGGGTGGTGCAGTTACCACCGGAAAACTCACCATGTGCCCCAATATTCCAGAGGTAATCAGAGCCACTACCCAGTAATGCTGATATAAGACGTAGTGTGTGGTAATGCAGATCAGGTCCTGTATAACTCCAGCCAAACCGGCCTGTCATGCGTTTCTCGCGATCAAGTAATGTCAACGCCTGTAAATTGTTAATGGTATACGGGGCTGAACCAAATGTAGTAATACCGTGGGCCGTCCACAACTCCAGCTCTGCTTCCAGTAAGTCAGCATTAATATTTACTTTGTTATGTAACATGACGTCGGGTTCCAGCATACGTCCCGTTGGACCACGGTTGCCACGGGCAGTATAAGTTGGGAAGACCTTTTTAGCTTCCTCTTCACCGCGTGTATTCAACAGACCATCCACTGTGCTGTTTTTTATGCGGACCGGATTATTGGGGGCCAACTCATCCAGTCTTTCTACTGTGATATGTCGCCAAAAATCTACTAGGAGTTTAGGCATATCTTCGTAATTTCCACCCCAGTTGGTACTGATGAGGATCCATTGACCGGGTCTGGCAGTCTCTACCGCTTCTTGTAGCACTGATTCCCAACTTGCTATCTGTTCTTCTGCAGTGCCCTTGAGGAAGCGGATCACCATGTGTTCATTCCCTTCCGGTAATACATGGCGTAACGAGTAACCTCCAGCCTCCCATATACGATCTGTTGGGTGTCCGTGGGTTAGGATAAAACTAGGAAGTATTGTGCGACCTTTTAGGTCAATTTGTTTGGTCGATGGACCGGCTAGTGCTCGGATCTCTTGATTGTTTCCTAGGGCAAGAATGGTGTCATTGCGAACCGCTATTGCCTGGAATATTGATCCTGGATCGGATGAAAAGGATGCATCGTCCATCGTCACGATCTTACTGTTGTAAATAATCATATCGGGATAATCGACAACTGAACTATCCTGGGCAAGAAGAAAAAGTGGACTTAAAATCAACCCTAGCAATATCGGCAATTTGTTTGTAAAAAATTTCATTTTCTAGCCCCCATTTATTCACAATCTGCTTAATTCCGTCAAACTCTAGCATGTTCCAATGCCACTGTACAAAACTCGTGATTTAGCCTCTATTGGAATAGATTTAAGTTAGCAATAACCTAATTAATAAGGGTTTAATCAATTATTGGAAATAAGGAAAAATTATTCAGTTTATCTCTACTTTTAGGACAAGTATCGATAACTAGCGCTACAATGATTTACACAATTTTGAATTAACACTTTTTAGTCAAAAAGATTACCTGTTTTGTATTATAAGAAATCATTTTTAATTGGTATTTCGAGACAAATAAATCTATATTAAAGCGCGTTGAATTTGAGGGTTACCGGTTGGAATAGTGTCCTTGATTGAGAGTAATTCAACTTAAATTACCCTGATACAGAATTGTCAAATGGCTGCAAGCGCACAGTAGTGTGAGTTTCTTTTGTATTGTAGTTAAAAATGCGCACAGTGTAGACGCGAATTAAATCTTGATTCGTCCCGATTAAATCGATACAGGAGAGTATTGATGTTCAGAATACAAACGTTGCATCTAATATATTCAATGCTAATTTGGTTGAGCCTGATTTCGATCCCTTTGGCTGCGCAAACTTCATCTCCTGAAGGTGAAACCCCAATGCAAGATGTGATAGAGGAGGAGAATGTCGTCACCTATCCGGCATCTTTTTTTAGCCGATACCAGCCTAACTCTGCCCTGGATATGCTCGAACAATTACCTGGCTTCGTTTTGGAAAAGAGTGGTGAGTTGCGTGGTTATGGCAGTGATACTGGTAATGTCCTGATCGATGGTCGCAGGCCCAGTAGCAAGCGAGTTACCGTCCCATCGATACTCGATCGTATTCCCGCCAGTCAGGTTGAAAGTATTGAATTGATCCGTGGCCCTATTCGGGATATCGAGTTGTTAGGGGAACCTGAGGTGGCTAACGTGGTAATGCGTACTGACGTCCCGGCCGCGGTGCGCTGGGTAGGCACTATATTAAAAAATCCCGATATGGACCGATTACCCTGGTTCAGCAATGTATCCTTGTCTGATCGTTGGGCGGACATAGATTTTAATGCGGGTCTTGATATGTTCCGCGTCGCCAGCAGTGATCGTAACGATGAAAATATCCAGAATCCTACGGGAAACGTGATAGAGAACCGCCTTGAAGAGGGTGATGCCCGTGAGTTCGAGCTCAACTTCGACCTTACTGCATCCAAGTGGGTAGGGGATACCTTGTTTACATGGAGTTCTCAAATTGGTATTCAGGATGGTGGAAAAGATTTTCTATCCCGCCGCACACCCGTGGTACCGGGTGCAGGCACCAGAAATGAAGTCCTCGTTAGCAACACAGATGAATTTCAATTTGAGGCCGGTTTCACTATTGAACGCAGTCTTGCCGAGGATTTAATGGGAAACTTTTTATTTTTCGTTACCAGGGAAAATGAGAATTCGTTCACTACTCAGACTGATATAGATCCTTCGGGTGATCAGACTGCCGAATTATTTCAAGATTCCAACCAGATTGAAAGAGAGATTATCTTTAGGACGGAATTTGAATGGACGGGTCTAAGCGACCATACAGTCAGACTTAATTTAGAAGGCGCGTTTAACCTCGTCAATAATACAGAACTTCAGACTATAGATACAGGTGCCGGGCCAGTTACAGATTTTGTGCCAGGGGCTAATACCAGAATTAAAGAATCACGAGGGGATTTTCTTTTGACGGACATTTGGTCCTATGGAAATTTTGAATTGGATTATGGCGTGGGCCTAGAGGTCTCCAAACTAACCCAAACAGGTGATGCAAACCTGGACCGGAATTTGTTTTACCTGAAACCTAGCTCCGAACTAAGTTATTCACCTAGTGAGTCTCATAGAATAAGAATAAGGCTGGCACGGGATATTGCACAACTGGTATTTAGTGATTTTGTGAGTTTGAACCTTTTTACTGATGATGATTTGGCACTTGGTAATCCAAATCTTAGCCCAGAAACTACCTGGGTCTCCGAACTGGGTTATGAACGCCGGTTTGGTCGAGTGAATGTATTAAAATTAACCCTGTTTCACAACTGGATTAGTGATGTTCAGGACTTGATACCCATCACTCTGACTGAGGAGGCCCCAGGTAATATCGGCAAAGGTCGGCGTTGGGGGTTGCAGCTGGAAGGCACGGCAGAATTGGATTGGTTAGGATTGGAAAACGGCCGACTGGATGTAAATGCCCGTTTACAGGACTCCACTGTAGTTGACCCGTTAACAGGAGAGGACCGTATACTTTCGTCAACAATTATTCGTGCTTCCAGCCAAAGTATATTTGATAATGATAACGCATTTGTCTTTGTTATCGATTATCGGCAGGACTTTGAAGAGTCGCGGGTAGCATGGGGATGGGATGTAACACAAGAGGCAGAGTTAAAATTATTCAAAGTTAACGAACTGGATGTCCGTAACAAAGAACCCGATCTCAATTTATTTATAGAGACAACTCGTTGGTTTGGTATAAAAATGCGTATGGAATTTAATAATGTTCTGGATATGAATGAATCACGAAATCGAACATTTTATACAGGTGAACGCTCCCTCTCGCCGTTACTCCGTAGGCAACTACAGAACCGGACAGATGGTAGAGAAATCGGGTTTAGTTTAAGCGGATCATTTTAAATTGATAACTATGTGTCATTAGGCTAATAAAATTGTAGAATTTCATGCAATCTGGATTACATGAAATATGTATTGAACCAAAGTTTATATTTGGAAAATAAATTCAATATAAAATTTAAGTATTGCGGTGTCACGGTCAACCCAGGACATAGTGCTAATTTTAAATAAACAATAAAGTCTCAGTTATATTTTTAAAATTTAGTATTCTTTCTTTTTAAATTTTCCAACTCTACTCGATACGTAGCTATTTTCTTTGTAGAATACTTTCCTAACATATTCAATAAGAACAAACCAAAAAGCGCGAGGGTACCCATAATTTTTGGATCCTCAGCATAAAAAATGGAAAATCCTCCAACACTAAACACTGCAATTAATAGTGTCCAATCCACCACTTGAATAATCATCATTTTGGTTTTAATTTGTCCCTCATTCATACACCTAGTATATATTGATTATTCTAGTTACAAAAAATATTTGGGAAACCTCCTCCAATGCATACAGAAATATTGTCTGGTTATGAGGTTGTTACATCAATTAATGCCGGGTATTAGCTGAATTTTCGCACTATAAAAATAAAACATTACTTTGTTCCTACGGGTAGATATTTTATGCGAAATTATGATAAATAAACGAAAGGTTATTGTAAACGATATCAAGCTACTGCTATTTTGATCCCCGGAAAGTAGCTGAAAGTGTGATGATGTGAATGATTTAATTTAAGCAGATTTTTGTTCCCGATATAACCAGCGCCGATCCCTGATTAGCCATTGTTCTGCTGATGTAGGATCTGAAAAACTACGCCAGGGTAGTGCTCGCTTTCGCATAATTAGTTCGAGGTGTTTCCAATTTTTTATCCAGTCGGCATCATCGTTTACCCATGCTAATCGAAATGGTAAAAGTTCAATTGTGTCCGGACTAGTGCATGCTCTAAATACAACAGCAACAGAAAGAGGATCTTTTAAATTACTTAGATTAACCATGATTCTTTCATAACCGTGTTGCATACACTCTGAATTAATATCAATCAATAGTTGATTACACGAATCTTTTAAAAAATCGCTATCGAGGTTTATGTAGAGATATTCTTGTTGCGTCTTCTTGCAAGATAAAACTGTATAGTTCAACATAATCTACGTCACAAAAAATAAAAATCTAAATCTATAAAATAAGAATATGTATTTTCTATCATTCTAATAAACTCCAAAATTCAACCAAATACCTTTATTATAATTGAATATAAATTACTGCTAGTAGTATGGATACTAATAGTAAATTTGGTTGCATGCACGCAACCTCAATACATATAAATCTAACTAATTAAGACATCCTTTATTTCTAGTCTTTTGACACAGCTTATACAGCCATGCTATCAATGCGGCGCCGATACCGGCATCGACTGCACCATATAACGTTCCAATTAATACGCTCGAAAATCCTGTGTTAGTGTGATAACCAGGATAAGTAGATCCAATAATTTCTGAAAAAATAATACCGTATCTCTAAAAAATTATATTGGAAATGCGAACAATCTATACTGCTGAGCCCAAGAATATTGTTGCAGTAAGTGCTAAACCTTTGATGGATAAATTCATATTCTTTTCCACCGTTGGATATATTAATACTGATATGATTGAATGATATTACAATTATATGAGTATCGATTTCAATTATCTGACATGTGACAGAAGCGGACGTTACGAATCGGAAAATGGAGCTGAGATACCTGCGAAACAGATCAACTACAGCACAATGCTAGGCGTCTACCTATAACTATGAGGTAGCAAGGGCGTCATTGAGTTCTTGGGCTCCATGAAAAATCAGCTTTGGATTTTTTCCGAGGATCGGAATAACCGCCAAGTGACCAAGTAGTGGTACATCGATGCCCTGTTCGCTTTGCATAGCCTCAACGATTACTCTCACTATCTCAGCATGAGATCCAGACACCGAAGGTGAATGCCCGCCGTTGGCAAACTGGCGGAGCTCCTGGCTTGCCCGAAAGATTGCCATCTTGCAGGTAACTCGATCTGCCGTTGCTTTTCGAGTGCACGTTGAAAATGTTTCTGGCCCTGGTGTCTGGTGGCGTTTTCCCTCTAGAAGTGTCTCGGTTACCTCACGGACGAACGTCTGAAGCCCCTTTTCGGTCTTTTGTATCTTATATTTTCTTGTGGCCATGTTATTTGTATTCAAAGGTGGACCTGCGATTCGTAAAAGTCATCGTTTTGAATCATTATTAATACTTTACGGGTATTAAGATGTACATCCTTTGGGATGGCTTAGTGCCAAATACGAAACTAATAATTTTTACTATTCTTTGGATTTTGACACCTCTTTTGCTAGCACGCTGCTCTGTCTGATCTCTATTGGATTTTTAATGTGTAAATCACGTTGTGGATAAGGAATCTCTATGTCATTTTCATGAAAGTTTTCCCAAACTTTAAGTAATATCTGACTCTTGATATTTGACACTCCATTATGTGGATCACTGATCCATGCGCGAATCTCAAGATTCACAGAATTATCTCCAAAACTAACAAGTAAACATACCGGGGGAGGGGCTTCGATTACCCGTTCAACTTTCTTAGCTGATTCTTCACATAGCTCAATAGCCAGTTTCAAGTCTGAATCGTAATGAACACCTATCGGGATTTTTAACCTTACACGGCTATGAGAGTGGGACCAGTTCTCAACCCGATTAACTATCAACTCTTCATTAGGTATTAAATGCTCAATTCCGTCCCGCGTGTCCAAAGAAACATATCGTGCATTCAGGGAATTTACCCAGCCATAAGTTTCGCCAATGGATATTACATCGCCGGGTTTTATTGATTTGTCTAACAATAGAATAATTCCACTGGTAAAATTTGAGACAACTTTTTGCAGACCAAATCCAAGACCGACACCTAGCGCGCCACCAAAAAAAGTAAAAATTGAGAGATCAATGCCAACTGTAGAGATTGCGATAAGAAATGCTGCAGTTACAAGGGTGATTCTGACAAGTTTTCCCGTTAGTACCTTCATTGAAGGCGAGAGTGAAACTGAAGATTTAAGATTATTCTCAATTAATCTTGATATAAGGAGTGCCGCCCAAAGAAATACAGAAAAATAAATAAGTCCTTTAAGTATTAACAAAATAGATAAATCAAGCGCGCCAATATTAAAAGAGAGTCCATCAAGTACTGTAAATGTTGGAGTCATGAGGTCAAGAATATTTAACGCTGCTATTGTCCAGGCGAATATCGCCACTGATTTGGTTAGAAATGGATTTCGCATCAACGTCGCCGAGAGTCGAATCACAACCCAGGCTGATAGCAAATTGGCACCGATAGTTAATATTGAATCGGGCCAGCCAGCCCGTCCTGTTAACACAGTTATTGACCACAACATCAACAACCATAGAGCAGGTAGAATTAATAGGTTTGTTGCATTTCGAAGCGTGCCCGGTAATAGAATATTACCCTTGTTCTCAATCCATAGCCGATGCTGATTCCGGAGTGGTTTAGCAATCATCCATGCAAGAAAAAATGTAACACTAAGGACAATTAGCTGTATTAGGTTGGATTCAACGAGTACATGTTCTGAGGACCAACTCTGAGTCTGAGAAATAAAAGACTGAAAATTAAAATTTTTCATTGATTCTCCAATTATCTATCTTCAGCATCTTATCACATTGTATAAATGAAGGATTGACATGGAGAACAGGTAACAAAACGTCAGAAAGTATCATTAGGAATTACAGAAGAATCGACATATCTAATATCTGCTCACCGCGCGAAGTAAATGTCCGATTAAAATTCAGGAAGTCTTATCGAAAAAGGACTGCCTCCAACTTTGGTGAAACATTATTTTCTGAACATGTATCCGACGGTAAATTTATCATCAATATCCCGAAGTAAATACAAGGTGATACAGGCTGCGAGCATTGGCCATGCAGCGAAGAACAGTAGATTGATATCGATTGTGTATTTTTTCCAGGTCATAAAGGTGGAGACAAAATGGAGCAACAATACAATGCCATACGTATATCGTTTCCATAACCCAGCCAAAAAAGCCAGAATGATAATCGTCTCTATTGCGCCCATGGTAAAAACGATTGGTTTAGCCATACCACTAATCAAAAAAAAGCGTTCGAAATATCTAATAGTATGAGCTGGGTCAAAAAATTTACCCATGGTCCAGGTAAACATGACAATGAATACACCAAGACGTAATAAAAACAGACAAAATTCGATCCGGTTTTTATTTTCTGGAATTATATTCGTGCCCATAGATTACACCCCTAATTATCACTCATTACTACTTGATTTTTATTGCACTTAACGCCCAACAGTAAATTTTATATCCAGGTCGCGAAGCACATATAAGCTTATACATGCCGCCAACATTGGCCATCCCGCGAAATACAGGAGGCTATAGGTAGCACCAATTTCTGAAGTGTATTTTTCCCATGTTGTCACCAAAGTAACAGCGTGTACTAACATAACAAAACCATAGGTAAAACGCTTCCATAAACCGACCATGAATGCCAGGATAATAGTAATTTCGATGGCACTGATAATCATTATAGTTGTATTGCCAAGACCACTAATGAAAGAAAATCT
>JBNMOP010000069.1:0-14190 GCA_051275005.1 Gammaproteobacteria bacterium
TTAGAAGGCACCTATTATGGGCTTGGTTGGCGTGTGTTTGACTATGGTGGTCGTCAGGATTATGTGCATCATGGTGGTTATGTGCAAGGTACTCGTGCCGAAGTTTTATTTCACACTAAACTTCAAATGGGGATGGTATTTTTGACGAACTCTCATACAAAATATGCCAGCGAAGTGGTACCTATGTTTTTACATTTATATTCGAAACATATATTAAAAGAGCAGTAGAAGCCGAATTATTTATTTCATAACGTGCTGCTAAGATTAGTAAATTATATATGTATCATGCCTATTAACTAATTAGGCTGGGGCCGTGGTTTTAGATCTCCGATGTGGATTCAAACTTTTAAGTTATGCCTGCAAGATAAAGATTAATTTTTTTTCTTTAAAATAATGTTTTTCCATTCCGCGGGGCCCGTCGTGTGAATAGAATTGCCTCGCGAATCTACTGCAACGGTGACAGGCATATCTTTTATTTCAAATTCATGTATTGCTTCCATGCCCATTTCTTCAAATGCAACAACACGAGAGGACGTTATCGCTTTTGATACGAGATAGGCGGCACCACCCACTGCGATCAAATAGACTGCTTTATGTTTTTTAATGGCTTCAATTGCAATTGGCCCTCGTTCGGCCTTACCTATCATGCCGATTAAGCCCGTCTTTGCTAGCATCATTTCAGTAAATTTATCCATCCTGGATGCTGTTGTCGGGCCTGCAGGACCAACAACTTCATTGCGTACCGGATCAACCGGGCCGACGTAATATATAAATCGATTATTAAAATCTACACCATCTGGCAACTTTTCGCCTTTGTCTAACATTTCTGAGATGCGCTTGTGCGCAGCATCACGACCCGTCAATAATTTTCCTGACAACAGGATCGTATCACCCGCATTCCATTGTGAAATTTCTTCGCGGCTAATATTGTTTAGGGTGATCGACCGGGTATTGTCTCCTGACTGCCAACTAACATCAGGCCAGTCATCCAGGTTAGGAGGTGTTTGTGTAACAGATCCGTTCCCATCCAAGGTAAAATGTATGTGACGCGTGGCCGCGCAATTGGGGATAAGTGCGACAGGCAGTGATGCAGCATGGGTTGGATAATCAAGAATTTTTACATCCAGAACTGTGGTAAGTCCACCAAGACCTTGAGCACCTATTCCCAACTCATTTACCTTGTCATAAATTTCCAGTCTTAATTCTTCAATACGAGTATTAGCACCACGTTGTTTGAGTTCCTGGATATCAATAGGTGCGATTAATGATTCTTTGGCAAGAATTAACGCTTTCTCTCCTGTGCCACCAATACCTATACCCAATATACCTGGTGGACACCAGCCTGCGCCCAGTGTCGAGATGGTATCGACCACCCAATTAACAATACTGTCGCTAGGATTTAACATTACAAATTTAGATTTATTTTCAGAACCGCCACCTTTTGCCATGATATTCACAGTAACGGTATTTCCAGCAACCATATCAAAGTGTATAACTGCGGGCGTATTGTCGCCGGTGTTTTTACGTTTGCCTGCGGGGTCAGACATGATTGATGCGCGTAATACGTTGTCAGGGTTTGTGTATGCACGTCTAACGCCTTCGTTAATCATATCCTTAATATCCATATCTGTGTCCCATTGGACATCCATTCCAATTTGCATAAAAACAGTCACTATCCCGGTATCCTGACAAATTGGTCTTTTGCCTTCAGCGCACATGCGAGAGTTAACCAGAATTTGCGCTAGTGCATCTTTGGCAGAAGGAGACTCTTCTTTTTTATAGGCTTCATGGACAGCCTGAATAAAATCTAATGGGTGATAATATGAAATATATTGTAAAGCATCTGCAATGCTATCTATTAGGTCATCTTTTTTAATTATCGACATATGATTTAACTACCTGACAGTTTTATTTTTATTACGTTAAAATTTAAAGTTAAGTATTTCTATTATACCGGGAACACGTGACAGGTTCTGCAAATCGAGAATATATTTTATTAAGTGTTCTTGTTTTTCTTCTTCAATACCTGCGTACTTTAGTAAGGTGCGTGCCTTTTTTATCATTTCATTCGAATCGAGAGGTCGTTCCGGGTCTCCTTTACAATGCAACCTGGTTACATTAAATAACTGTCCATCTTCTGTTACGACTTCCACTTCGCTACCCCAAGCGCCTGGATATGCTACATCTATAATAGGGTTGAATTCTATTTGAATTACATTTCTAATTTTGGCAGTGTCATCTTGCGCAGAATTAGTGAAGGAATCGAAACCTACCTTACTCGTGTTAAGCGCTACGGCGACACAATGTTGTAATGAAAATTTTGCCTCATATTCATTGTCTGGATTCGGACGATCACATACATCTATTGCTGCTTGATAGGTGCGAATCATGACCTTTTGTATTTTAGCGTTAATCTTTGATGATATTTCCAATGCCGCGTCAATTGCGGGGTGAGTGTGACGACAACACGGCCATGGTTTGATGGAGGTTTGTGAAAGTTGCCATGCTGCATGTGGCGACGTTACTAACTCTGAAGGATTCGCGTCCGTACAACTGGCCTGAAACATTCCCTGTTCTCCTTCAAGAATTTTTGTTGGTCCAGTAAAACCTAATTTTGCCAAATCAGCTGCCAGTATCCCTGCTTCTGCTGCTTTACCTGCGTGTAGATGTTTGCTCATCCCGCCGGAGTTCATGAATTCCCAGAGTCCCGAAGACTGGGTGCCAGCATTGCCCAGGGCCCACACCTGCTGTTCAGGTGAGAGTCCCAGCAAGTTACCTGCGGCCATAGCAGATCCAAAAGGCCCGCAGGTAGCGGTACTGTGCCATATTTTATAGTGTGATCTGCCAACGGCATTTCCAATGCGACACATTGCCTCGTAACCTTGCAATATGGCAACCAGTAGTTGTTTACCAGACAAACCTTCTCGTGCTGCGACTGCTATGGCAGCAGGAACAACCACGCACCCTGGATGCGTAACCGATTGCTTATGTAAATCATCCATCTCCAGCGTGTGTATCAGTGCACCGCCTAGAAACGCCTGGCGACTTGTATCAGTGCTATCCATCGGCTCCCACCACTTCATCATTATCTTCCCTGCATCTGTTTTAGCTCCAGCTATGGCGTTAACTATAGCGTCAAGAACGAAAAACGTGCAGGCCTCCAGATCCTCGTTTATAATTTCTCTTGCTTGTATAAGATTAACCAGTTGCCCGGTTAAACTATTTTTTTGATTCATTGTTTTTCCTTACAGATCAGATTTAACTCTTATAATCGTATCTAAAAACTACCCAGATATAAAAAATTTTACCCTATATTTAGTAATAATAGTGAGATAAATAATGAAGATACTTATTCCTGTAAAACGAACCATTGATGCAAACGTGAGGGTGCGCATTAATCAAGATAGTACTGGGGTGGAAATCAAAAATATTAAAATGGGTATCAATCCGTTTTGTGAGATCGCGGTTGAAGAGGCTCTGCGTTTAAGGGAATCAGGTAAGGTTGAAGAAGTAATCGTTGTTACTGTAGGACCAAAAACTTCAGAAGAAGTGTTACGTCATGGATTGGCTATGGGTGCTGATCGGGCAATATTAATAGAAACAGAAGAACTACTACAACCTCTAGGGATCGCCAAGATCCTAAAAGTGGTTGTAGAGCGAGAATCACCTGACCTGATTATTCTGGGTAAGCAATCGATAGATGATGACAACAATCAGACCGGACAAATGTTGGCTGCGTTGCTGGGTTGGCCGCAGGGTACATTTGCATCAAGAATTGAATTATCATCTGATAAGGCCATTGTAACCCGTGAAGTTGATGATGGCCTGGAGACAGTTGCACTTAACCTGCCAGCAGTGGTCACCACTGATCTACGTCTGAATCAACCTCGATACCTAAGTCTGCCAAATATAATGAAGTCCAAAAAGATGCCATTGGATCATTTTGCCGCAGCAGACTTTGATGGTGATTTTAAGCCGAGGTTGATGCAACTCGGTCTTAGTGAACCAGCTAAACGAAGTGGATGTATTAAAGTTCAGTCTATCGAGGAGTTGGTAGACAAGCTGCATAATGAAGCCAGGGTAATCTGATATGAGTATTTTAATCATTGCAGAGCATGATAACAAAAAACTATCGTCCTCTTTATACCCCACCATCACTGCAGCCAGAGCGTTAGCTGAGGATATTACAATACTTGTCGCAGGCTTTGAGTGTGATTCAGTTGCTAATGCTGCCAGTAAAATTGAAGGGGTCACACGGGTTCGAATATCTGATGCTGCGCACTATAAATATGGACTGGTTGAAGAACTTACACCCCTGATCATTTCACAGGTATCAGAAGATGTTAACTATATTCTTGCGCCTGCCACAACCTTCGGCAAAAACCTCATGCCCAGGGTGGCTGCATTATTGGATGTTGCGCAGATTTCTGATGTCGTAAAAATTATTTCGCCTGATACATTTGTCAGACCAATCTACGCAGGCAATATCCTTGCCACTGTACAGAGTCAGGATAGTATTAAGGTAATTACGGTTCGTACTACAGCGTTTGACCCAGTTAACACTGATAGTGGAACAGCTGAAATTGAAACGATAGTCGCCACACCTATGGTTGGGCTGTCAGAATTCATCAATCGTGAATTCAGTCAGTCTGATAGACCTGAGTTGATGACCGCGCGGGTTGTAATTTCAGGTGGCCGAGGTTTGGCTACTGCAGAGAACTTTAAATTATTGGAAGATCTCGCCGATAAACTGGGCGCGGCCATTGGCGCCTCACGGGCAGCAGTGGATGCGGGTTATGTATCCAATGATCACCAGGTTGGGCAAACAGGTAAGATTGTGGCCCCGGAATTATACATTGCGGTGGGAATTTCAGGGGCCATACAACATTTGGCCGGCATGAAAGACTCTAAAGTAATCGTGGCAATTAATAAGGATATGGATGCACCAATATTTGAGCTTGCTGATTACGGTCTAGTTGCGGATCTATTCGAGGCATTGCCTGAATTCTCAAAAGCGTTGGACACATTGAATAATTAAATCCATTAGTTATCTAATATAGGATCTATTTATGGTTATCCTCTCGTTTATCTTCATTACTGCGCTTGTCGCGGGTCTGACAATCTTTTTTACACGAAATGATGATCATACATCTGTTGCGGGATATTTTTTGGCCGGGAGTACACTCTCTTGGCCGTTAATCGCCGGTTCGCTATTACTGACGAATTTATCGACAGAACAAATGGTCGGGCTCAACGGGGCTGCATATATAGATGGCTTGTCGGTCATGGCATGGGAGGTTATCGCTGTTATTGCACTGGTAGCAATGGCGCTTTTCTTTCTACCAAGATTTTTGAAATATGGTGTAACAACTGTACCAGAATATCTTGAGATTAGATTTGACCAGCAGACACAGGTTATAGCGAACCTTATCTTTCTGTCCGCCTACGCATTTATTTTACTGCCTATCATACTCTATACCGGTGCCACCGGATTAATGGGCATACTGGATATTCAGAATATTCTCGGAATTGAATCCCGACCACTGGTACTTTGGATAGTCGTCTGGACTGTAGGCATCATCGGGTCGCTTTATGCACTCTTTGGGGGACTTCGCACCGTCGCAGTCTCTGATACATTGAATGGTATTGGTCTGCTGATTGGTGGATTCATGATTGCCTGGTTTAGTCTGAGTATCCTGGGTGACGGTGACATACTCCGTGGATTAACTGAGCTAGAACAAAGAAATCCGGATCGATTAAATTCCATCGGAGGTGCTGACAATTCTGTGCCATTTAGTACCTTGTTTTCCGGCGTTCTCCTGTTACATTTTTTTTACTGGACATCAAACCAGCAAATTATTCAACGAACATTTGGTGCCAAATCGCTGGCTGAAGGACAAAAAGGTGTCATTGCAACAGGTGTCCTTAAATTATTCGGACCACTTTATCTGGTATTACCAGGAATCATTGCCTATACCATGTTTCCTGACCTGGGTAATCAAAATGCGGATCAGGCATACGGTATGCTGGTGAATCATGTTTTACCCTCGGGGATGGTTGGTTTTTTTGCTGCAGTGATGATGGGAGCTATTTTATCGAGCTACAACTCAGCCCTAAACAGTACCTGCACATTATTTAGTCTGGGGTTATATAAAAAAGTAATTAATAAAACAGCAAACAATGATCAGGTGGTAAAAGGCGGCAAGATTTTTGGCTGGACTCTGGCTGTCTTCTCTATGGTCATGGCGCCACTACTAATGCGGCATGAGAGTATTTTTCAATATCTACAAAAAATGAATGGGATCTATTTTATTCCAATTTTTTCTGTCGTAGTTTGTGGCATGTTATTCAAACGCATTCCGCCCATAGCCGCAAAAATTTCGCTATTACTGGGAATATTAATCATAGTATGTGGGTATTTCATTAGTCCTTTTACTGGCTGGGTGAGTTCAATTCATGAATTTCATTTTCTGGGATTGGTCTTCCTGCTACTTATTTCAATCTTGTTGGCTTTTGGGAAAATCAAACCTTTACCTGATGTTCAGTCTGAAAATGTGAAAAACGTTGTTGATATGACACCTTGGTCAAAAGTTAAGCCTATGGGCATTTTTCTTTGTGTTGTTGTATTGATGCTATATTTTGTATTTGCCGATTTTTCTGTTTTATAACAAGTCGAGAATTAGGAATCGAGTCCTTTGGAAGTGCTCATTATTTTACCGCTATCACATCTGTCAGGATTTTAATCCTGCGGCTTGTCCTCTTGCCAGTATGATCTCCATAGTACGTACAATCGGTTTCTCCACTAGTCTGCCATCGATAACAGCAACGCCCGTTGTGCTTTTTTTATAGGCGTCGACGAAACGTTGGGCCTCTTCCATTTCTTCCCTGGTGGGAGTAAAAGCTCTATTTATAATATCTATGTTCGAAGGATGAATCACTGCCTTGCCGGTAAAGCCCAAGAGTCGTGCATGTTCGGCTTCATTTCGAACTGCTTCGAGGTCTTTAAAATTAAGACAGGGCATATCAAATACATCGACATGTGCATGCTTTGCCGCATAGACAAGCCGGGCACGTCCATAGGCCAGGGGTTCCATTGCTATAGCGGTGCCTAATTCTGCTGCCAGGTCCGCCCCACCAAACATTACAAAATTCAGGCGCAATGTAGTATTGAAAATCTCGAAACAGTTCTCTACACCCATTATGGTCTCAATCATTATTGCAAGGCTTAAGGATGAGCCTGCCTTTTTTAGAATATTGGTAAGCTCCGTAATCTCCTCGGCATCTTCAACTTTTGGGATCAGCAGGGTTCCAGTAGTCAGTCTTGCATCAATTATCGCACTAATATCAGCCTGACCGGGCTCTGTCCGAAGGCTGTTTATTCTAATAATTCTTTCAGGAATTTTGTCGCTCACTTGCGCGAGAAAATCGATAGCATTGGAACGTGAAGAATCCTTTTGATCTGCTGCTACCGCGTCTTCAAGATCAATGATGATCATATCTGCCCCCGATTCAAGCGCCTTGGTAAAAAGTGCAGGACGGTTTGCAGGTGTAAATAACAGGCTTCTGCGAGGGGAATATATGGTCGACATAATGACTTCAGAATAGATAAATTCCATTTCATATGCAAAGGCTTAATTCTTGAAGAGTATGAGGTGAGAGGTGAGGGGTGAGGCATTTTTAATATTAATCTACAGGACCAGGTATCTTTTTTAGGTTGAGGCAATGGAATTTAACAGACCATGGTAATATTAAATAATGACAGTAAAAAGAGACATCATGGAGTATGACGTGGTCATTGTCGGCGCTGGACCGGCGGGGCTTGCTGCAGCCTGTCGCCTGAAGCAGTTGGCTGTTGATACAAACACTGAAATCAGTGTTTGTATTATCGAGAAGGGTTCTGAAATTGGTGCCCATATCCTGTCGGGCGCAATATTCGAACCCCGTGCCCTGAATGAGTTGTTTCCTGACTGGCTGTCACTTGGTGCTCCCTTGAATATTCCAGTGGCAAGAGATGACTTTTATTTTTTTCGTAATGCCAGTTCAGCAATCAAGTGGCCAAATACGTTATTGCCGAGGACGATGCACAACAAAGGTAATTATGTTATATCGCTCAGTAACCTCTGTCGCTGGCTGGGCGAACAGGCTGAGACCTTAGGTGTTGAGATCTACCCAGGCTTTGCAGCGCAACACGCAATAATTGAAAACGATGTGGTGCGAGGGATAATTACTGGTGATCAGGGTATTGGTCGCAATGGTATAGAGAAGGAAGGACTGTATACACCTGGCATGGAACTGCGTGCAAAGTATACATTGTTCGCTGAGGGAAGCCGTGGTCATATTGGTAAGGGTCTGCAGGCGCATTTTCGTCTAAATGAAAATGTAGATGTGCAGCATTATGCTATTGGTCTTAAGGAACTTTGGCAGATCGATCCTTCCAGACATGATGCAGGTTTGGTTATGCACGGGGTGGGATGGCCACTTGATAATGCAAACCCTGGGGGATCGTTTTTATATCATCTTGACAATAACCTTGTTGCCGTGGGTCTTATCGTTGATCTTTCCTATAGAAATCCACATTTGTCTCCGTTCAATGAGTTCCAGCGTTTAAAACACCATCCTCTCATTCATCAATATCTTGGAAATGGAAAACGGATCTGCTATGGCGCACGGGTAATCAGTAAGGGCGGCTATAACTCCATGCCAAAGATGGTATTTCCCGGTGGCGCACTGATCGGATGTGAACTTGGCACCCTCAATTTTGCAAAGATAAAAGGCATACATACGGCGATGAAGTCTGGCATGCTCGCCGCTGAGGCGATTGTAGAGCAGTTGGCGGAAAGTACTGATGGTGGAAAAACATTAACGAGCTATCCCAATAATTTTAAGACTAGCTGGTTGTATGATGAACTTTATCAAAGTCGTAATTTTGGCCCGGCCATACACAAATTAGGAACCATGGTTGGCGGGGCATTCAACTTTATTGATCAGAATATTTTTGGTGGCAAGATGCCGGTTACTTTACACGATAAACGACCTGATCATATGTGTCTGCAGAAGGCAGGTGCAGCCAAAGAAATTGAATACCCTAAACCCGATGGAAAGCTAAGCTTTGACAGATTGTCCTCGGTCTATTTGTCAAATACCAACCACATAGAGGACCAGCCGGTTCACCTCATACTTAAAGACCCAGAGATACCTATCGTAAAGAATTTCCCACTCTACAACGAGCCCGCGCAACGTTATTGTCCAGCCGGGGTGTATGAAATAATTGACGGGGAGAAGAGTGCGAAGCAATTTCAGATCAATGCGTCAAATTGCGTACATTGCAAGGCCTGTGATATTAAAGATCCGGCGCAAAATATAGACTGGATCGCACCAGAGGGTGGATCCGGACCAAACTATTCAAATATGTAGTTTGTAATTGTAGTTTCCTGGCTCTCCTGTTCCAGTTTTGAGTGTATTCATACAATTGAAAATAAGATTTAAATCTTAAGGTATTACTTATCCTACATATAAGATAAAATATTTCTATCATTTCAATTTTAACTTCTTAATGAAACTCTGACCAGGTGTTTGGCCGTCATGCTGGTGAAAACCAGCATCCTGCAGTCGATTGAAACAGCTGGATTCTGGCTGAAGTTTATGCCCAAGGGCACGAGTGCCCATTAGGGTGCCAGGATGACAATACAAAGAAATTATTAACCGACAAAACATTCTTAAAGTTACACTTGTGAAAAACATTAATATGGAATACGACGATATCATTAAACAGGTACAGCAGACGGTTGCGCGGATCTGTGCTGATTTTCCAGGCGAATACTGGCGAGAGAAAGATCGAAACGCAGAATACCCGAATGAATTTGTACAGGCGCTAACCGAAGCCGGATTATTAGCTTGTCTTATACCCGAAGAATTCGGTGGCAGCGGATTACCGCTGAGAATTGCCGCCGAAATTGTCAAGGCCATTCATGAGAGCGGTGCAAATGCAGCGGCGTGTCATGCACAGATGTATACCATGGGAACCCTCCTTAAACATGGTAGCACCGATCAAAAAACCAGATTTCTGCCATCCATTGCCAGTGGTAAACTTCGACTCCAGGCGTTCGGTGTGACAGAACCCACAGCAGGTACCGATACCACCAGCATTACCACTACGGCGGTACGGGACGGTGATCGCTATATCGTAAATGGACAAAAAGTTTGGATATCGCGGGCAGAACATTCTGACTTGATGGTGCTGTTAGCGCGAACGACAGCCAGGGAAGAAGTCACGAAACGTACCAAAGGTCTGTCGGTGTTTATTGTCGATATTAATGATGCAAAGAAATTCGGTATGGTGATACGACCCATTCGAACCATGTTGAATCATGCAACCACTGAGATCTTTTTTGAAGATGTACCGGTACCTGCAGAAAATCTGATTGGGATAGAAGGTGAGGGATTTTCATATATCCTGTCAGGGATGAATGCTGAACGTATTCTTATTGCTTCGGAATGTATCGGTGATGCAAATTGGTTCATCGCCAAAGCAACACAATACGCTAATGAGCGTAAGGTATTTGGTCGACCCATCGGACAGAATCAGGGTATACAATTTCCTATCGCCAGGGCTTATGCGCAGACGCAGGCCGCGGCATTAATGGTGCAAAAGGCCATCGGGCTTTACGATCAAGGAGAGGATTGTGGTGCGGAGGCGAATATGGCTAAATTACTCGCATCGGAAGCCTCCTGGGCCGCCGCAGATATGTGCATGCAAACACACGGTGGATATGGATTGGCAGAGGAATATGATATTGAGCGAAAATTTCGTGAAACGCGTCTGTATCAAATTGCACCGATATCAACTAATTTGATTCTGGCATACTTGGGCGAACACCAGTTGGGTCTTCCTCGTTCCTATTAATTGATGAAGGATCTGGAAGGCATACTTGTTGTTACGCTTGAACAGGCCGTTGCCGCGCCGTATGCCAGTAATCTTCTAGCCGAAGCCGGGGCACGTGTAATCAAGATCGAGCGACAGGAGGGCGATTTCGCCCGCAACTATGATCATTTGGTTAAAGGCGAAAGCGCTTACTTCGTCTGGTTAAACCGGGGGAAGGAGTCCGTCTGTCTGGATGTGAAAGATTCCTTTGATAAAAATATTCTTCTTGCAATGCTGAGTAAGGCGGATGTCTTTATACAAAATCTTAGATCAGGTGCTGTTGCCAGCCTGGGATTGGATTATGAAAGTCTGAAACAAATTAACCCGCAAATTATCATGTGCAGTATCTCCGGTTATGGCGAGTCCGGACCTTATGCCGAAATGAAGGCATATGATTTACTGGTACAGGCAGAGTCTGGTCTTTCTTCTGTAACCGGGACAGCTGAGGGCCCTGCCAGAGTTGGCATCTCCATGTGTGATATCAGTACTGGCATGACAGCCTATGCTGCAATTTTGCGTTCACTAATCCGACGCTCTAAAACGAACAGTGGTAGCCATATAAAAGTATCTTTGTTTGATGTGATAACTGACTGGATGAATGTCCCGCTATTACAGAAGGCATATGGTGGGGTCCATGCAAAGAGGGCGGGAATGAATCATGTGAGCATTGCCCCTTACGGCATGTATCCTGCTGGTGATGGGAAAGGTGTAGTTTTTTCCATTCAAAATGAACGCGAATGGAAAATGTTCTGTCGGGACATATTGAATGACGAATCTTTTGCCGTAGATACTCGTTTTGAAAGTGTTACAAAACGAGTGACTAACCGTAGCGCACTGGATGACATAATTATCTCTGTATTTTCACAATATCAGCAAACAGAATTAATGGATCTGCTCAGAATAAATAATATTGCTTGTGGGCGCCTGAATTCACTGGATGATGTTCTATCACATCCTCAGCGGCGTGTTGTCAGTGTTGCGACGCCTGGTGGTTCGGTTGAATTGACTGCCAGCGGGGTAGTAATGGATGACAGCCAGCCTGTTAGCTTGCCCGTTCCTGCGCTTGGTGAACATACAGATAGCATCAAGGCTGAATTTCAGAAAAATTAATTTCAGATTAATACGAAGATAAAGGTAATCAACCATGGGATCCGAATCACAATGGCCTGAATATGTAGGCCGAATGCAGGAATCAATAATTGAAATTTCTGCGGATCGTATGAAGGGCCTGGCTGCATTATTGGACTACCCGGAAACGCCTTGGCCAGATGGTCAGGTTCCCCCCACGGGTCACTGGTGTGCAATATTTCCATATACTCAACAATCAGTACTGGGTCATGATGGTCATGAAAAACTGGGTGAGTTTTTTCCACCTATTAAATATCCCCGACGTATGTGGGTGGGAGGGCGTGTACGCTTTATTCAATCATTGCCTATTGGGCAACCGATAACACATCGTTCTACGATTAAACAGATAGTTGATAAACAAGGCAAGAGTGGCCCGATGACGTTCGTGACGCTTTGTCATGAATATCTGGATGGTGATGTGTTAATGCTGCAAGATGAACAGGACATTGTCTATCGCGATGCCTCAACTGCACCGGTCAAAATACCGGTTATCAGTGTGAGTGAACAATCCACTCAGACGCATGCCTATGATTGGTCAAGAACGATTGTCCCCGATACCACCCTCCTGTTTCGTTACTCTGCCGTTTCCTTCAACAGCCACAGAATACATTTTGATCGAGATTATGTGCGTGAAGAGGGTTATCCCGGACTTTTGGTACATGCGCCGCTCACCGCAACACTGTTGATCGATCTTTATCAACGTAATAATCCTGGAAAAAATATCCGTAAATTTAACTATGTTGCCCAAAACCCGCTTTTTGAGGGATATCCCATCTCTATATATGGGCAACAACTGGAAAATGGTAAGGTTTCTCTTTGGGCCGATGATTGTGAAGGGACACGATCCATGACCGCTGAACTGGAACCTGACAGGGAAAGGACAGGCGGATGAATAAAATAAATGTTGTACCGATAAAAGTCAGAGATACGCATACCAGGTTTGCCAAATTACAGGGTATTTGCTAACCTCATGATTCGCTTTTTTACAGGACGTAAAAGTAAAAATACCTCGTGTCTTCTTGAGGAATTCAATTTTGACGCTATCCCACGTGGCATAAATATGCCAAACCCATGGAGTAAAATATGAGAATTTTTGTGACACTAATCGGCCTGTTTGCACTCCTGGTTTTAACAGGGTGCGAACAACAACCTATGACAATTAAGTTCAGTCATGTAACCGCAGAAAGTACACCCAAAGGCCAGGCCGCCCTGAAATTCAAGGAACTTGCTGAAAAGAAATTCCTCGGCAAGATAGAAGTACAAATATTCCCAAATTCTCAGCTTTTCGATGACGACCAGGGGTTGGACGCATTGTTGCTTGGCGATATTCAATTGATGGCACCATCACTTTCCAAGTTTGATCGCTACACCAAAAAACTGCAGATTTTTGACCTGCCTTTTCTTTTTAAAGATTCGGACGCAGTAAATCGATTTCAACTCAGTCCCGTTGGTACAACCTTGCTTGATTCCATGCACGATAAGGGGATCCAGGGTCTGGCTTACTGGTTGAATGGGATGAAGCAGTTGTCCACAAACCGACCACAGTTGAAACATCCATCCGACGTGAAGGGACTTAAATTTCGCATCCAGGAATCAGATGTTCTCCAGGCCCAGTTTCGTGCTCTTGATGCGAACCCACAAAAGATGGCCTTCGGCGAGGTGTACCAGGCACTGCAAACCGGCGTGGTAGATGGTCAGGAGAACACCTGGTCGAATATCTACACCCAGAAGTACTTTGAGGTACAGGAAACTATGGCTGAAACCAACCACGGAATTATTCTCTACATGGTGATTACCAATGCCAGCTGGTGGGATAATTTGCCGGCGGACATTAGAACAGGGCTAGCAGAGGCTATGGTGGAAGCGACAGAATACGGTAACAAGTTAGCAAACGATATTAATAACCGTGATCGTCAATCAATAGTGGATGCGGGTAAGGCAAAAATTCAACAACTTTCTTCTGAGGATCTCAGCATCTGGCGTGAGACTATGGAACCGGTATGGAATAAATACGAATCCGAGATCGGTAAGGATGTTATAAACGCTGCGCTAAAGGCAAATAATTAATTTCGGGGGGAAGTACAACGCCATGTGGCGCTGGTTAGAACAATTTGAAGAGGGCCTGATAGCCTTCATCCTTG
>JBNMOP010000070.1:0-14188 GCA_051275005.1 Gammaproteobacteria bacterium
GGCACTGATGTCCAACGCGTCCGTCGCCACCACCGTGTACACCGACTGACCCGCACCACTGTTTTCATCTATCGCCGTCGCCGTGGTCCCACTCGTGAGCGTCGGTGAGGCCTCGTCTATATTGTTTAGATTAATGGTGATGTCCGCAGTGTCGCTTAGGGTACCGTCACTTGCCTGCACCGTCAGTACAAAACTCGGGGTGGTCTCAAAGTCGAGCTGGTTAGTGTCTAAAACGGTAATCACACCGGTACCCGAGTTAATTATAAACGCACCCAAGCCATTGCCAGCAGTAATGCTGTAAGTAATCGCGTCTCCGTCAACATCCGTATCGTTAGTGGTCAACGCATCGTTTACGTCATACACAAATGTGGTATTCGCACTGTTTTCTGGTAATGCTGCCGCAGTGGTATCGTTAATCACTGGTTCATCGTTAACGGGGGTAACAGTAATGGTGCTGGCTCCAGTGTTGGAATTATCATCACCGTCATTGACAATCCAACTCAGATTTCGCACGCCTCCGGTGGGGTTGTCTCCTGCACTGCTGGAGTAGGTAATTGATTCAAGTGCAAGCTCATAATTTGCAAGCGTATCACTACCGGTTAGTGTCAGAGTGCCCGCGCCAGCGTTCCAGACTGCTGCAATATTTGCAGTATCAGCAAACGCTAAGACATCCTCCCCATTTATGTAACCCGCACCTAACGTGAGAATCGCAGATTCAATATCGGTATCATCAACATCGGTAATTGTGATGGCGTTATCAAGTGTGACTGTACCGTCACCCTCGATGTAAGCAAGATCACCAATATCTGCAAGTACTGGTGCGTCATTGACTGGCGTAATTGCAACTGTGGCTGTGACATCCGTAACGTCAACTAATCCACCATCATCGGTAATAGAATCAATCGTAAAACTGCGCGTTGCGTTGCCTGGATCTTCGCCCGTTCCAGTAAAGATGATTCCTTCTAATAGAGTTTCTATTGATCCTGCGGATTGACCAACGGAATGATCAATCGTCAGAACCGTGCCACCGCCGCTGACGGTATAGGTATAAAAGCTTAATGGCCCGATAACACCATCTGTCCCCACATCTACACTGGTACCGTTAATCTGTAAGGTGTCCCCTGCTACAGTGTTACCGAGGTTAATCACCACGGAAGTAATATCATCACCAGCTTCGATTGTGTCCAGATCGGTAACATTGAAAAGAGTTCCGGTGGCAGCACCATTCTCCGTAAAAGACTCAGTTGCGCCAGTACCAGCGAAATCAATTTCATTAACATTGGTCGCGCTAATAGTAAATGTTTCAATGAAAGTTAACCCGCCTTCATCTGTTACTTCCAATCGGATGTCATAACTAGACTGTGCTTCAAAATCAAGGACCGCAGCAGTTTGTAGATCACCGCCAGAAATTTGAAAGCTCGCGTTATCGGTATCCCCTGCACCAGCGACCAATGCATAGGTAAAGGTACTTCCTGCGGTGTCTGTCGCACTTAAGGCGCCGACTAATGTACCAATAGAGCTTTCCTCTAAAACAGAGGTAGACGATAACGCAATATCAGTCGGTGCGACATTAACAGTGTTTATGGTAATTGTCGTGGTGGTGGTATTACTGACGGTTTCAGTGTCGTCGAGGACAATAGTGATCGTTCTGTCAGTCAATGAGGATGCCGTGGTTTCAAAGGTGATGGCCTTAAGCGCTGTTTCAAATTCAGCTGCTGTGGGTGTTTGTCCGCTTGCTGCTGAGATGGTTACCTCATCGGCGACAGTGGTATCCACATCGAACAGGGTAGTATTAACAGCGCTGGCATCCAGGACATCGCCTGCGATGGCATTTGTGAGGGTAATCGTCGCTGAATCGATGTCTGTGGTGTCATAATTAGTAATAGTGACATCCGAATCAACAATCGATTCACCGGCACCAGTTGGGTCATAATCGTAAGTCGTATCGTAATCGAAATTTCCCGCAGCGCCGCTATCATCATCCAAATCTGCATCGAGAGACAAGGTTGAACCTAAATAGGTTAGAAATGTCGCTGTATCAGTTCCCGTACTATTATCGTAATCGGCTAATTCATACTTCATAAAATAATCTGTGCCGGGTGTGACTGTAGCCACTGCTGTAATCGTGCCCGTTGACCAATCTAGTTGGGTCCCTGTTCCATCTGTTCCCAAGTCCACTAATGGCCCAGCGCCGCCGTTATACAAGCTACTGACACTTTCACCGACCAAGGTTGTCCAGGGTGCATTGTTATTCGGCTCGAGATCTCCATCGAGGTCATCGGTAAAAAAAATGCCAAAGCCGTCATCACCAAAGCCACCAACGGTAGGGTCTTCTTCGGTAAGGAATACATAGGCAATGGCTATCTTGTTTACCCCGGTATCGGTGGTAAAATTATGCGTAAATTCAGAACGATCGACCTGATTACCAGCAACAATTGTATCTAGTTCGGCGTCATCATTATTGGCATTGGTATTATTTGTAGATAGAAATGTGTCCGTAGGGTCATCATTACCATCAATAAGAGTCGTCGTACGTCCCGTGGTAAATATAACCCCAGCATCTACCCCCAGGCCTGTACTATCACCACCAGCAAAGGTCCCGTTTGCCGCGTCATCTGCAGAATTGGGCGTACCTGCATTGGTGATGTTCATTCCCGTACCTGTAGGGGAAAGGGCAGTACCCATGTCGGTATCTGAGGCGGTATTATCTATGGTTAAGGCCAGCTTATTTGCCCATTTCTCCAGCGTGGTTACGTCGGCAAATACGTCCGTTTCTATTTGCCCTACCTGGGTTTCTAGATCCCAGTCACCACCGAGTTCTGCGGCACCGGTTAAGTCATCGGATGCGGCGATGTCAGCACCGGTGAGTTGTGATAGGGTCGTTGCAGCATCCAGTCCTTCAACACCTTGGCCAAAGTTGCAACCGTAAATGAGAATATCGGCATTCTCTCCCAGCGCTTTGCCGATGGTGGCGAGTTCATCGGTATGCTCACCCTGCATGGACTCTTGTGTGAGGACGGAATTACCTAATTGCAACTGTCCGGCATCACCGTGGGCGATGATGTGAATGGCATCGATATTTTCTCGACCCTCTAATGCATCGGCAATCTGTTGGACACCGTCACTATTAGAATCCAGGAAGATAACTTCTGCGTTACTACTTATCCCTGCTAGCAGGGTTTCAAAATCGTCTACGCTACGATCAATAAATATTATTTCATTCGAATCGGACGGGGCATCAATTAAAGACAGGGCTTCGAATAATTTATCAGCACTTTCGACGACGGCTGGGGCTTCGACATCAGTCAGGTCAGCGGCAAATGCCTGCTCGGCCTGTTCTTCGGCAACGACCTCGGCGGCAACTTCAGAACCCGTTGCAACCCCCGCCGCATCAAACATGAAACGCTGTTCGAGTGCGTGCAGAGAATCTGCAACGGAAGATGGCGAAGACGATACATTGTCATCCGCAACCTCTTCTGGCGTTTCCTGCTTCTTTTGCTTGAGATTTTTAAGCTTATATTTTAGCCGTTCAAACATGTTTTAGGGAGTTTTTACCAAAAATAAGATTTGCAATTCATCTAAGATTATATTGCAAAAATAATGCCAAGTCGGCTAATTTTAGCATAAAAAATTGATGTTTATGCCATTTTGAGACGTAATTCACTCCATTACGTATAGATATTTATCATGAGCAGCATGCAGAAGAAAATATAAGCAATATTACGTTAAATTTAGGTGTATTTATTACAATTTAGTGAGAATTTGTCGCCTACATGAGACGCATATGAAAAATTTGATTTTTTAATTCTAAAAATTTTATCATAAATTTTCTTCTATTTTATTTAATTTATACTATTAATTCAATAGGTTATGATCATTTTCAATAGACATTTACCAAAAATTACGCGAAACGTAACTTTATTGCTAATACACTATAACCTGTTAATTTTTATACATAAATATAATAAAATTAATCTAATCCGTAGTTTTTTTATAGAATTTAGTTGTGAGCAAACATATCTAAATTTTTTTAATTCTTTCTATAATAATTGCCTCATATAAAGATATTAATAAGTTTTCGGCATTATTTTGCAATAAATTCACTTTAGTTTGTAGAAATCATAGACAAGTGGCCGTTATAGAACGACGAAAGGGAAAAAATTCATAACGTGTCAGTAAATACTAACTATATAATAGGGAAAAAATTTATACCTATATTAAAAAATTTTTAACTATTTGTATTTTAAAGAGTTAATTTACATAAAACGCCATCAATATGAGGCTGAACACTCTATTTGATAGAAAAAAATTAATTATCTTACATCCATATCCCTCCCAACTTGCAGTCTATGATTTTACCGTATTGTCAATTCTGCCAATTTATCGTCAGTGGATTCTAAACTTTTCGACATAAGAACAATAAAAGAGACTTTGTTTTTTGCGAGTTGAAATATATCGTGAGAGTGGAAGATTCTATCGTTTCAAAAATTCAATAAATATTGAATGAAACTGGTCCTGAAAGAACGACTCTTGATCACCTTATGAAATTAATAGAGCGGGCAGGAAGTGTTTCACCACGCGCAGACATTAATATAGTACATGCTGCCAGGATTAATGCTGCGCTGCAGGGAAATGATTTTGTAACACCTAATGATATTGTCGAGGTTATTGCACCTATCCTGCGTCATAAAATTATATTTAAGTCAGGTGAGATTGAGCAAGAAGAACATGAAAACTATCTTAATAAAATTATGAAAAAAGTGCTCTAATTCAGTATGGGTACGTGAACGTAACTTGTGCCCTCATTGATAGGAGGAAACTAATCCTCTCTACCAGCAATCAATGATCCAGTAGGCTTAGCTTCTCTAAAAATTTTTCAAGTAAGTTAACATGTCAGTACTGTTATTTTACAAAATTTCAATAAGATGTTCTGCCTATACCTTAAAGAATAATACTTGGGTTTCGCAAATTTTGATCGCAATCAATGAGATTGACTTGTTTAACTAAAATTTCCCAATCACTGTTTTTTCTTTTTAGTCGATGGCCGCACCAAGCCCCCCACAGTCTGTTTTCTTCCCCCCAAAATTCATTAATTAAGAGATTAGATCTGACCATCACCACGTCCTGACTATCAGTCGTGTATAGTTCGATGTTGCCAACCATACGAACAGTCCGTGAAGGTGGACGCTGAGACCAGGCGGAGGACAATTCAAGTCGGTAAATACGATCTTCCAACCGTCTTCTATCATCAAAAGCTATTGCTACCTGTGTACGTGGATCACCCGCATTTGATGTTGTGGGCACCCAGTAAATACACTCAGTTGCATACAATGATAACCAATCAGAAAATCGAAGATCCTGCAAATAACGTGCTTCACGTTCTAGAAACCGTCGACAATTATCACGCATGACGTGGTCACTAACCTCTGCATTACTTTGCTGCCAATCAGTAAAATTAGACACCAACTGTTCATAGAATTCATTACTGACATATTGTGATGATTTTGATGAATCGTGATTAAGATGCATATCAATTATCCAATATCGCGTGTCACGACCAGTCGAGTTTCTCTCTTCATTATTCGTTTGTATTCCTGCATATACTCTCTCATAAACATCTCGTCTGTTGCAGGTGCTACGATAGTCCCATCTTCTTCAAGCTTTATACGATCAGGTATCCCAAGGCCTCGATTCATATATACCCATTCATCTTCCAGTGCTGCCAAACCGATCTGAATCTGCTCAAAATTAGTCATGTCATCAACTTCGCCAAAATTTGGAAATGATTCCTGTGTCCTCATTCTCAAGGCATTTATATCCTCTACGACCTCATCGAACTCACCATTTGCATGTACAATTGCCGTAGCATACCAAGTTGAATTGGTTTCATTCACGGAGAGCGGTTGCAAAACCTGAATGTGGTTTCCTAGTATTAGCAGATTGGGAAAAACGTTGATATTAACTGGCATTGAGGCGGCAAGATCCAGTGCATGGCCAGCCTTATCACCAAGTTTGGCCCGAAGTTTATCTTCATAATGCTCCATTCCCGGGTGATTCGCCTCATTCTCCCACAAGGCCCCGGGATAGTTATCAATGTTAGGACGTTTATCTTTAAAGTGATGACCATTTCCCATGTACTTCACATACATAGCAGCCAAATCAGGAGAATTTTTATAGAACGACATGCCTTTTTTTTCACTATTTTCCATTCGATTTTCCATTGCCAACAAAGAGCGATGTGAAAAAAGGACATGATAGCCATCGGCAGAATTATCATACGCCAACTTCCAATTTCCTTTGTACTTCATTCGATTACTTTCGCTAAGTACCAGTTTGCCTCCAGGAAGCCTATCCAACCATTCATCAATAGGTTTTTTAATTGGTCCAAGAAAATCTAAAAGCGTGGGGGGATTTTCATTAAGGGTACCAAAAATAAATCCTCGGTAACTTTCAACCTGCGGTAATTGTGCCAGGTTAAACTTGTCATTAGAGAAATCACAGGAATATCCCTCAGGCCATGGCACACCACTTAACTTACCTGAATTTAAAAAAGTCCATCCGTGATATGGACATTGGAATGTTTTAGTTGTGCCCTTACCTAGACGACAAACTGTCGTGCCCCGATGAGTACAACGATTAAACAAGGCATGCAGTTTACCTTCTGAATCGCGAGTAATGATGATGGGTCTGAGACCAAGATAGGAAGTAACGTAGTCATCATTCTCCGAGACCTGACTTTCATGAGCAAGATAGACCCAAATACCGCCAAATATTTTTGTCATTTCTTCATCGAAAATAGCTGGATCGGTATAAAGTAACCGATGCACGCGATCTTCCTGAATCATTTCATCATAATCAGGAAGATTTTTATCTCTACTTGGATGTTGAGTTAAAGATTCAGGATTTTTCATATTAATACGATTGTACACTGTTAGAAAAAATCAAAATATTCATCCTGTTCCCATTGCGTCACATCTGTTGCCTCATTTGTATTACCATGTATTTCATTATAGTTATTGTAGCGTTGCAATTCTGCTTGTTTTAACTTAATAAAGTAATCTATAAATATGTCGCCAAACTGTTTGCGCATCAACTTGCTGCCCGTAACAGCATCCAGTGCCGATGCCAGGTTATCCGGTAATCTGCGGTGATCCGCTTTATAGGGATCTGTTTCATTTAAGGGCGGCGATAAATCACGATCCATACCATCCAGTCCAGCAGCAATTTGTGAAGCAATGTAAAGGTAGGGGTTTGCAGATGGCTCCCCTGTGCGATTTTCCAGCCTGGTTTCATGCTCTCTCTCGCCAGACAATACCCTAATCATTGTTCCCCGATGGTCCACTCCCCAACTTATACGGTCCGGTGCAAGAGAATTTTTTACAAATCGTCTGTAGCCATTGATAGTCGGTGTGGTAAAAATTATGGTGTCAACAGCGTGATGGAGCAATCCTGCCAACCATTGCCTACCCTGTTGAGATAGAATTTCTCCCGAAGAATCTGGTGTGAAAACATTTCGACCATTGCATGCATCCACTAAGGATTGATGTAGATGCCAACCGCTAGGATAGTATCCTTTCAGTGCAGGCTTGCACATGAAGGTCGCGAAATAACCTTTGCGCCGACAAATTTGTCTCGTTGCAGTTCGCATCAAAACAAAATTATCCGCTGCCTTAAGGGCATCTTGTGCAGAAAAAGTACATTCCAACTGTCCCGGCCCCCATTCATTTTCCATAGAGCGTAACGGCATATCAAGCGCCTTGTAGGCACAAGCCAATTCACTCAATATTGGTTGCATAAGGTCAAGATTTGTTTCCGAATGATAAGAGTAACCAATTTCAACGGGGCGAGTTTTGATAGCTTGTCCACGAATACCAGGCCCGCCAACATGCACCTCACTCAATTGAGGTTCAATATCTAGAGCGAGGTACCACTCAATTTCCAACCCAATTAAACATTGTAGATTTTGATTTGCTAACCGTGCTAATTGAGACTTCAGTAGATGGCGAGTGCAGAAATGAAATGGCATTCCATTTTTAAAATATTGATCACATAAAACCCAACCAATACCAGGCGCCCAGGGCAAAATATGAAAAGTATCGGGATCCGGAACCGCCACAAGATTGGGAGAACCCGTCATTTCATCCAGCTCCATACCTCCTCCTTGAGTGAAAGAACTAAACACACGACCCCCTGCACCATCCAATGTGCTTGTTGCTACATTGATATTATATCCATTGTCTAATGAATCTTTAAACACCTGAGGAGTTAGTGCCTTTGCTCGAACAGCACCATGACTATCAACCCAGGCAAGACGAATTAAATGTAATGCTTCTGTATCAACCCTGCGTTTCAATTCATTGGCAATAGAATATTTATCGTCCGTCCACAAATTATGTTTGCTAACAAATGTCTGTTCGGTATTCATAATTTTCAAGAATAAACTGTAATCAGAGATATATAAATCAATTGTTACGCTTAACGGGTCAATACAATAATAATCGGATAACTAGTTAAACAAATATTACTAATTAGTTAACAACACAGATTTTCTACGTATCATCTTCTGTATTGCAACAGCATTACTCCAGGGACACAATTACTTGATAGCTGATAAATCGATAATGCTTGAATGATACTGTGTGAAGGTCGAGAACAAATTAAATGAACAGAGCGGCATGAACACTTAAGATTCATTGCGCTTGCAATATTGATTTGAATTATCACTTGCGTTAACTGATATGAATATTTGATACATTATTGGCATACTACAACGTGTCATGAATCATTTCTGAAATAAAATACCGATGAGTGACCTCACAATTTTTTATCACATCTGTAACAATTTTTATGCGCTCTCCACAACATTCATTCAGCTATAGCTTGTATGGCATGCCGATAGAAACACATCGGCCTTCTTATCATATATAAACAGAACCTAATGTCGTTTATACAATCGGGCAAATTATTTATACAGCTATAGTATTAAAAAAGTTGATAACCAACCTAGTCATACTCTTGTCACTATCAATTAACTATTATTACTATGGTGTACTGCCCAACTGATAGTTAGCTTTTCTGTTCAGCTCGTATTTTCGTCCATACACATGGGGTAATTGCTTAAATGCCTCTGGTGCCGCATCGTTTGTCCAAACCGTTGCACCACCAATCACTGTCATATACACATCAATCTCCCCGATCTCTTCGTCAGGAACCTTTGCCTGATCCAGAAAATCCTTATTTATCACCATGAAGTCTGCCAATTTTCCCACTTCAAGTGAGCCCGTTAATGTCTCCGCAAAGGCAAATTCAGCAGGTGCAATTGTGTGCAGTTTAAATGAGGTAACCCTGTCAACCCGTTCATCCGGATTAAACATCTCCCCTGTCTGTGGGTGTATCCGTGTGACAAAGACTTCCACATCATGAAGGCTTCCGCCCCCCGTATCGGCCATTACTTTAACCCCCGCATCCAACAGGCTCTTGACAGGCGACAGGAACTCAAACCCCTCCGGACCATAGAACTCTGGTATCGCCTCGGTCTCATCTGTTAAGGATCGTTCAACGTCAATGGGTAGATACAGATTGTACTTAAGTGCCATGTCAACCACGTCTGGAACCTTACCCAGCATCGTCCCATGTGAAAATCCGTGCCGCATTGACCGAACTCTTTCAAGGGTTAGATCAGGATTTATCGCCATGGCATCTTCCAGCCTCTCAACAAATAAACGGATCAAATGACTACCGATACCGTGCATCCCGACAAAGCGCCAGCCTGCATTGAGTGCCCTTAACATGCCCTCTCCTGTGGGTCCCATGTTTTCGAAGTCCCCTTTAATCCATGCTGGACATTGCTCAAGTTGATTTTTAACAAAATCTTCTTTACCGGGGAGCGCGGGGAGATCCGGGCCAAGACATGCCCGGGTGACTGAATCGCCATCCCCTTCAGAGCCAGCTCCCATAAGCCAGACCCATTCGTTATATTCAATTCCCACACCCATGTAGCCCATCGTTGAATAGAGTGCCTTGGTGACTTCCTGACTTATAGATGGCAGTGCATGCTGCCACATGTTCCAGCTAAGCCGGTATGGCAGTCGCCTTTCCTCTCGCCATAGACCGTAATACCCTGTTGTCTGGTCAGGTGTATCCAACCGCGTACTAATTTGTGTCGTACCCGTGTTCCATATATGGTCAAATGCCGTTGACTTAACTCCCTCGGCAAATTGCATAGGTGTAGGAGTTTCAATCCATCTCAGGTTCAATTCTCTCTTCACTGTCGACTCTTTAAGGATATGTCGTTTACCGGCATTGATCACGCCATTATTAACTATATCTGTCGCGTCACTGATATTGGGCCATTTTTCCTTTGTTCTTTCCCATCCAATGGTATTTGGCATCATAAATCTGTGTGCGGCCATCAGCTCTGCCGAGATAAAAACCATTAAGATAACCGCCATGATCCTCAAACGAGAGGATAAAATTATGCTGTTATTCATTGTCACATTCATTTCTCCTTATTCGTATTCCCACTCATCCCATTCATCAAGCATGAAAAGCTCTTTATAGATAGGGCCTCCGTCAGGACCAGCTATCACCTCAACCCATGTATTAAATTCAGCACCACCAGTGGGGTTAGCCTGTAATGATGTGGCACTATCAAGCACAAACATACGGTCAGGAACCATCTTGTCCAGATCAGGGAAGTTGATATCAGAATTTTCAGGTTCGATACTTGCCGCCAGATTCGATACAGATGCAATTGACGGGAAACCTTTTGCCGTGTCAGGAAAGATTGAAATACCGATCCATTGATCTATTCCTACATCTACCCGCTCACGTAATGCTTTAATAGCAGTATCCATCTTTGCCAAAATTTCTTCGGCAGTCCTCTCTACAGAAATCTCAAGAAAATAGCCCGGGATGACCTGCTTTAAACTATATATATCAATCGCCCGCCTCACCGCTGGCCACATGATATGTTGATGGCTGTCAATGAGTCCGGGCAAAACCTGATTACCCTCGAGATCGACAACTTCGGTCTCTGGCCCCTTCAGTTTCCGAATCTCATCATCAGATCCTAATGCTATTATTCTCTCATCTCTCACTGCCATGGCTTGAACGATAGACCCAGGGTTATCATTCATTCGGGTATCATCCATCGTAACAATCACACCATTGACATAGATGATGTCAGGCCACATAACCAGTACCTCAGGTATCTGTGCTATGACTGGTTGGGTCAAACCAATAATGAATAGAAGAGATGCAGAATTTATAAAACGTTGCAACATCTTAATTACCCCCTTAAATTATGAAGTTGCCTTGCTGGGATAGACTGTTCTTTTCGCAACAAGCCTGTAGTGAGATGAAGTGATTTCTAAAACATATCCTACAGGAGACAAATAGAAACGGGGTACCCCATCTGGGTACCCCGTATGAAACAACATCAACTTATCTGTAGTTGTACTCGAACTTCACACCGTATTGCGTAAAGCTATCAGAATACAAAGAAGTACCAGCCAAACCTTCTGGCGTTAAATCAAACTGGGCATGGTAGGTAGGTCGGTGCTCAAGCAAATTACGGCCGTAAATGGCTACGTTCCATGTATCATTCGCGTCGCCAAAGCCTACCTGTATGTTTACATCAGCGTGAGCATCATAACTGATGGTTCTGCTAAAACCCGTGGTATCAGTGAGATATCCATCAGAATAAAAACCTTTAGCATTGAATCTCAATAAATAATTATCCAGTATTGGTAGCTCGTAATTTGAGGTCAGCACAAACTTCCATTCCGGTGCGTTGGGCGAACGTGACCCACTACGGTCAATCCTGCCCGCAGCAATAGTACCACCCGATGCTGCAGACTCCGCTGCCGATATACAATCATTTGTATCGGCATTATCTAATTCCTCTTCTGTGCAAGGGGATTCAAACTCGTCCAGGACACTATCCAGATACGCCGCTCCCAGACCCAGTGTCCATTCATCACTCACAGCCGCATCGATAGAGAGCTCAACACCGCTGGCGGACTGTTTACCCGCGTTTCCAAATTCCAATGCCGCGCTGATTGGGTCCGGCGTTGCAGCGGCAATTTGCAGATCAATAATCTTAGAATAGAAGGCGGAAAGTGTGTATCTGCCACGACCATCCATGAATTTTCCTTTGCTTCCTATCTCATAGGTTGTCGCATACTCCGGCTCAAATTCAAATTCCTCTGGGTCAGTAGATACAAACGCGATACCTGTATCCGCGCCACCAGCCTTGAAGGACTGGGCAAACTTGGCGTACATCGAATGATTATCAGTTGGCCGATAGCGCAAAGTTATCTGTGGGTCAAATTCCGTCCCTTTATCTCTGGACTTGGGATTGACAATGTCATCGTAAGGTCCGCCCATCGCCGAATCACCCAAATTCGTATTCGGTATGAGAGCCGTCCAGCCTATGGCCGTTAAGCCATTTTCAGGGTCATTCACGTTAGCAAGATCGGCTCGGGTTCCCCAAGGAAGTAAAAGCCCGTCTGGGGAACCGTCATCCAGAATCCAGCGACCTCCCCAGCCTTTTTGTGCTGTGGTCTTGCTATAATTTGTAACACGTGCTCCAAGGTCGAGTGATAATTTCTCATCCATCATGTTTAAGGTCACCGTACCAAAGGCACTGTGCCACTTCGCCTGTTCGTCAAACCTGTTAAAACGTCGCGATCGGCGGGTATTGTTACGGAGCATGTCCTGGATCCCGACTTGGTCTGTATCCTGGTAATAGAGCCCGATCATCCATTCGACATTCATTTCTGCCATGTCATATCCACCACCTGGCGAGGTGGCACGAATTTCCTGACTTAAAGAGCCAAAAGTCTCATCCCTGAACTGGATATTGTTCAATAGTGGGGTATACCTGTTCTCTCTATTGGAGATACGTTTATATTTACTGAAGGAAGTGAGTGAACTCAACACGATGCCGCTTCCCAGCTCATACTGCATATCAAGATAGGACGTCCAGGGCTGAAGTTTCTCGATACCCTGTGTGGCATTGATACCGTGCTCCTGTTGAAACAGTGCATCTGCCACTACCCGATTATCGACCTGATATGACCGTCTATTCTGGATGATATTAGCCGGTGGTGGGAACCAGGGGCCTTGAGAATCCCTGCCGACATTGCTATTGAAGCAATCACTTCCAAAGTCGATGTAGTCGGGTCCATCCCAACCCGCGCCCTGGGGAGGATTCGCCCAGAGTGATTCATCAAAGACGGGTACACCTCTACGCGCTCCAATTAATCCGGGAATACGACAGGTCACCCGGTTTGATGAACCCTGATCCAGATCCGTCTGTTCGAATTTAGTCGTGGCCTGAAAATTTTCTGTCGGTTTCCATTGTAAAATTATGCGACCGCCAAAGTTTTTATATTTGGGATAGGGATTTCTAGAAATTGCATCTACCAGATATCCGTCCTGATCTTCGAACCGACCAGCAATGCGAATACCCAAGGTCTCGGTAATCGGACCACCGACACCAATATCTACCTTATGTCTGCCAAAGTTACCTATGTCCGTATCCAGATCACCTTCCCAGGTGGAAGACGGCTTTACGCTACTAATGTTGAACGCTCCTGAGACTGCATTTTGACCGAAGTAAACTGGTTGGGGACCTTTCAGCACCTCTATCCGTTCCACATCGAGGAAGGCAAACTTAATCATGTTAGTCCGTCCGAAATGAACGCCATCAAGAAAGGTGGGGGCAGATTGCTCGATGGTGAGAGCATCTGCAGTGGACGCACCGAAACCGCGAACCGTTATACTATTACGTAGATGGTCAGGGTTGACTAATACCGATGTCGTAAAATTCGCAAGGTCATCCATATTCCTAAACCCCTGCTCCTGAAGTTCATCGCCACTGATTGTCTCAATGGAAATCGGGACATCCAATAATGATTGCTCCCGGCGCTGTGCGGTAACGATAATCTCTTCCAGGACAGCTTGTGCCTGTATGGAGATTGGCGCGCCGAATGAAAAGGTTAAGATCAAAACACCAAGAATCGGATTTAATTTTTGCTTTTTTCTACCAAGATGAATTGACATAATTTCTCCCCCCAAAATTAAGTATGATGTAATCAAAGTATTAAATACCTTAGGTATCAACCTCTCAATTCAGTTAAATGCTAATCATTTAATTACGAGGCTTAACGTTCAATATAAA
>JBNMOP010000071.1:0-14029 GCA_051275005.1 Gammaproteobacteria bacterium
CATTCGCATCTGCAGCCAGTGCACTCCCCGCATTAAATCCAAACCATCCAACCCAGAGCATGGAGGCGCCCGTAACAACCATCGGCAAGTTATGCGGAGGCATGGCAGTTACAGGAAAACCTTTTCTGTTACCAAGCACTACTGCAGCGACTATTGCGGCAACACCAGCGTTGATATGGACTACCGCCCCACCGGCAAAATCCATAAAACCCATGTCGCTTAACCAACCACCACCCCAAACCCAGTGTGCAACGGGTGCATAGACTAAAATTAACCAGAGTGATGTAAAACATAATACTGCTGAAAATTTCATCCTTTCTACAGTGGCACCAATTATCAGGGCTGGCGTTATGATGGCGAATGTCATTTGAAACATAAAAAAGACAGTCTCTGGGAGGTCACCACTCGTACTATCCCATGAGATTCCGCTCATAAACACCTTGCCCAAACCAATTATTTTATGTGCACCACCCCCTTCACCAAATACCAGCCCATAAACACCCGCCATCCATAATATGGACATCACACAAGCGATGGCAAAACATTGCATGAGTACAGATAAGACATTTTTACTCCGAACCAGGCCGCCATAAAACAACGCTAATCCGGGTAAAGTCATAAATAATACCAGGGCAGTTGATGTTAGTATCCAGCCCGTATTCGCACCATCAATAACGTTATCTTGCGCAATCGCAAGCTGGGGTAAAAAAAATAAAGTAGTAACACAAATACTTTTTAGTAGATTTAATAATTTCATTGTTGTTTTCCCCAAGGCGCTAAATGGCATCTTCACCGGTTTCACCGGTACGAATTCGTATTATTTGTTCGAGTGCAGTGACAAAGATCTTGCCATCACCAATTTTATTAGTGTTGGCAGCTTTACTGATTGCCTCAATGGCTTGTTCTACCATAGCGTCGCTCAATGCGATTTCAATTTTTACTTTTGGTAGAAAATCTACGATATATTCAGCACCCCGGTATAGTTCTGTGTGGCCCTTTTGACGACCAAACCCCTTCACTTCAGTTACCGTCAAACCCTTTACACCAATCTCCGAGAGTGCATCGCGTACATCATCCAGTTTGAATGGTTTGATAATTGCGGTTATAAATTTCACAATCTTCCCCCCTGGTTAATTAGTTATCTTCTTTATTTATTGAAATTCAACAAGCCGATATCGTAAAATCGGAGCATGTATGCCCTAAGATAATGCATGATACATGCCAAAATAATAATTATTATGATTTACAAAGAGTTATAAATCCATGCCAAGGAGGAATGAGCGAAAAAAGGGATTATTTGCACTGAACTGATGCAGTGAAAATCTTTCTGCTCCATTTTGGTTCACTTTATCTCAAATAAAATACCATGAATAATTGTAGCTATACTCAAGATATTTATTATTAATAAAATTTGCAATTAACGTGTCTTGGTAAAAACTTTATATTATTGATAGTGAATGTTTTTTTCAGACAAACTAGATAGCGTCCGATCCTGTTTCACTGGTTCTGATCCGAATTGCTTGTTCAAGATTACAGACAAAAATCTTACCATCACCGATCTTACCGGTATTGGTTGACTTAGTGATTGCTTCGATTACCCCATCAACCATCTCATCCCCAATCGCAATTTCAATCTTCACTTTGGGTAAAAAATCTACAACATATTCAGCACCTCGATACAATTCTGTATGACCTTTTTGTCTACCAAAACCTTTAACCTCGGTAACTGTCAGTCCCTGTACACCGATCTCAGATAAAGCATCCCTCACATCATCCAGTTTAAACGGTTTAATTATTGCTGTAATTAACTTCATTTAGGTTCCTCTATAAATTAGCAAATAACATATTGGCTCTATAACTAGTACTATACAAGGGCTGAGCGGAAAAGACGATGAGTGCAGTACATTAAATATACTGCACTCAAAATCTTTGTTATTAATGGGTGTTAATTATCCTTTCACAAACTCCGGATAGGCTTCAACACCACACTCACCTATATCTAGGCCTTCGTATTCCTCTTCCTCGCTGACGCGGATACCCATCACTGCTTTGATAATAGCCCAGGTAATAAAGCTTACAGTAAAGGTCCAGGTGAAGATGGTAACCAAACCGAGTAACTGTGCACCCAGAGTAGCATCGGCATTGGTAAAGGCCACTGCAATCAAGCCCCACATACCCACTACACCATGCACAGATATGGCACCAACCGGGTCATCAATCTTGAGCTTATCCAGACCGACAATGGCGAATACTACGAGCACGCCACCGACTGCGCCAACCAGCGTGGCAATTCCTGGTGAAGGTGCCAATGGTTCTGCGGTGATTGCTACTAGCCCAGCCAAAGCACCATTTAGGCACATGGTCAGATCGGCCTTTCCAAACAGAAAGCGTGCCGCCAGTAATGCAGCAACACATCCACCAGCCGCGGCCATATTCGTATTTACTATGACGAGAGATACTGCATTGGCTTCACCGACGTTGGAGATCATTAACTCCGAACCGCCATTAAACCCAAACCAGCCCAGCCACAAAATAAAAGTACCGAGGGTTGCCAGTGGCAAATTAGCTCCGGGAATAGCGTTGATCTTGCCATCCTTGGTATATTTTCCTTTTCTGGCACCGAGTAATAGTACACCCGCCAAAGCTGCGGAGGCACCACACAGGTGGACGACACCCGAACCGGCAAAATCCATAAAACCGTTGGCATCAAGGAAACCACCACCCCATTTCCAGAAGCCCTGTACAGGATAAATAAATCCGGTCATAACGATGGCAAACACGAAAAATGCCCACAGCTTCATTCTCTCAGCAATTGCACCAGATACGATAGACATCGCAGTGGCAACAAACACAACCTGAAAAAAGAAATCTGACAGGGTTGAATAGTAAGGAGCGTCATCCCCTCCAGCTAGCACAGCCTCTGCAGTGTTGTCATCCATACCCAACATGCTGCCAAAACCAGGCCACCAGCTACTGTCCGCACCACTGTACATGATATTATATCCCATGATCATATACATGATGCAGGCAATAGCGTAGAGCACTATATTTTTAGTTAAAATTTCAGCGGTGTTCTTGGAGCGAACCAATCCAGATTCTAACATTGCAAATCCAGCCGCCATCCACATTACAAATGCACCCATTACAAGAAAGTAAAATGTATCAAGTGCATATCTGACTTCAAGGTCAACTATGGCTTCCACTTTATATATCCTCCGGTGTATTAATTAATTAATTGATAAAAAATCATATCGCATCGGAACCAGTCTCACCGGTCCTGATACGAATTACGTCAGATAAGTCAAATACAAAAATCTTGCCGTCACCGATTTTCCCGGAATTGGCAGCCTTGCTTATTGCCGCAATGACGTCATCGACTTTATCTGTATCTACAGCAACTTCGAGTTTTACCTTAGGCAAAAAATCAACCACATATTCTGCACCCCGGTAAAGCTCTGTATGACCTTTTTGACGACCAAATCCCTTGGTCTCTGTTACTGTCATTCCTTGAATCCCTATCGCTGACAAGGCCTCTCTTACATCGTCCAGCTTAAAGGGTTTGATAATTGCACTTACCAGTTTCATTTAAGTGTCCTCCAGATTTATAAATTAGCCCCGACTGACGGGTCAAGGCTGTGTGTGAGCTTTACAGTTTCTGTGCTACCAACCACCAGATATCGATAACACCACCGTCGAATCGCAGATATTTCCACCGCCAAAACACTCAGCTTCGCTTAGATCTGTATCAGAAAAGGTCACGGCTAGATCAACGCCCATAATATTCTTTGAAAGGCTGACGTTGTACTCCAACCAATCTGGGGTACCCCACGCAGCCTCGTCTTTAATAGATTGATGTCCCACGTGAAAACCCAGGCCAAAATCATTGGGCAGAGTTAATCCCAGATCGCCGTATGTATAAAAACTTGTGCCACTATTAAAGGAGAAATTGTCCGACCAGAGAAAACCTGCGCCTATTGATGGTTCGAAATCGCCACCAAATGTGTAACTTACGCTGGGACCAAACTCCATATAGTCCTCACCCGCATCAGTACTTGTAGTTCCTGGATAATAGTAATAAACCGCAAAAAGGTCATAACCAAGTCCATTGTCCAATTCACCTGCATAACCACCATAAAAATCGAATTCCGCCGCATCATCAGTAAAGCTAATGTTGGATGCCCAGGTACCAAGATACAGCCCTAATTCATGAGAATAATCAAAACCGCCCTGAATTGCGGGACTATTATCTGTTTGTGATTGACCTCTGAATAGGTAATCAGAAGCCATCGTGACATTCCCAGATACCGTATGAGGGGAATCCTGAGCAAAACCTAAAATAGGCGAAATCGCGATAACTGATGTCAGAATGACGTTAACCAATGTTTTCATGTGTTCATCTCCGTAAGTAAAAATTGAATATAGACCGCTGCCATATACCTAGCACGAACCATGCCAATCGTTAATTTTGTCTATTTATCATATAGTTATATTATTTTTTAATTTTTTTACAATAAGATTAATGCACTGCAGCAACTTATATGCATCATTTTAGTGCAGAGTATCGTCGACGATGCGCACTCATAGTGCTAAAGATTTAGGAATACACATGTACCTAACCTAGATCCGTTCATGTATGAATTTTTTGATTATTTCACGTAGAATTCGGATTGAATGAATCTCAAATCTATACCCTATGCAAACGGCTCTTAGACGATAACCTTATTAATTGATTAGCGAACTATGTTAAAACCGGAAAATCTTGATGAAATTGTGAAGCAATTTCAGTCCCTATTACCTGAGGATATGCGTCAAACAAAAAATGATGTGGAAAAAAATATTAAGGCAATGATGAAAGCATCATTTCAGAAAGTTGATCTTGTGACCCGCGAAGAATTTGATATTCAATCTGAATTACTATCTAAAACCCGAAGTTTACTTGATGAACTGGAAGAAAAAGTTAAACAACTGGAAAAAAAGGATTAATTATATCGTAGTAAATTAGTAACTATCAGCAATAACACAAAGGAATGTGCACATGGACGTGGCAATTGTATACAGCCGGGCATTAGCCGGTATCGAATCTCCATTAGTAACTATCGAAGTTCATCTTTCCCGTGGTTTACCCGGACTATCCATAGTTGGATTACCTGAAGCCGCTGTAAAAGAAAGCAAAGATCGCGTTAGAAGTGCATTATTAAATAACTACTATGAATTCCCATTACGCAGGATTATCGTTAACCTGGCGCCTGCTGATCTGCCCAAAGCCGGTGGCAGATATGACCTCCCCATCGCAATTGGAATTTTGGCTGCTTCAGGGCAGTTACCATGTAACCAATTAGATCATTATGAGTTCGTTGGAGAATTAGCGCTAACGGGTGAATTACGCCAGGTGCAAGGTTGTCTACCGATGGCAAACGCCACCAAGAAAGCTGGTCGAAAAATTATCCTTCCTGAAAATAATGCAAATGAGGCATCTTTCATTACAGACTTACCTATTTATGCAGCGACGCATCTCAATGAGGTTTGCAGTCATCTAACCGGTAAAACACCCCTGTTACTCTACCGACAAGATCGCATCTCTCCATTAAAAGTATTTCCCGATTTAAAAGAAGTGCAGGCACATCATCTGGCAAAACGTGCCCTGGAGATTGCCGCCAGCGGAGGTCATAACCTGCTAATGATGGGCCCTCCTGGTAGTGGAAAAACCATGTTGGCAGAACGCTTACCAGGAATCCTTCCACCAATTAATGAAAAACAGGCACTGGAAATTGCAGCGATAAATTCTATTTCGAACCAGGGATTTAAACTTAAATCCTGGGGTATACGACCATTTCGTTCACCTCATCATACAGCATCCGCAATCGCCATGGTGGGTGGCGGGAGTATACCTCGCCCTGGTGAGATATCTCTTGCACATAATGGCGTACTCTTCCTGGACGAGTTACCCGAGTATGGCCGTAATGTCCTCGAGGTACTCAGAGAGCCACTTGAATCCGGTGTTATTACAATTTCTAGAGCCGCAAATCAGATTGAATTTCCGGCAAGATTTCAATTAATCGCAGCAATGAATCCATGCCCGTGCGGATATTTTGGCGATCCAGGCAATAATTGTTACTGTAGTCCAGAGCTTATCCGGCGCTATCTTCGTCGTTTATCAGGTCCATTGCTGGATCGTATAGATATACATATAGAAGTCCCAAATCTGACCCGTGAAATACTCTTCAGAAAAGAAAATTCTGAATCAGGATCCAGCGATAATGTTAGAAAACGAGTGATGATTGCTTACAATTTACAAATTACAAGGGCAGGAAAAATAAATAGTCTTCTCACAAATGCAGAGGTAGATGAATTTTGTGTAATCAATAATGAACACAAACTATTACTGGATGATGCCATAAATAAGTTCAACCTTTCCACCAGATCATTAAATCGAATTCTCAAGCTTGCAAGAACCATTGCAGATCTTGACCAGTCTGATGCAATCAACACCCAACACATCATTGAAGCCATTAGCTACCGTAGGCTGGAAAGATTAAATCAGCATTTGATCTAACTTGCATCATTTTTTGCGATCATGTCAAATAGATGTATGAATGAAATTACCGCTGAAGAAATTATTATTTCTGTTGAAACATCATATATAGATGTGCAATCCATACCTGATCAAAATAGATTTGTATTTGCCTATACAATTACAATTAAAAATTCAGGTAAAATTGCAGTTAAATTATTAAGCCGATACTGGCTGATTACTGATGCAAACAATAAAATCCAGGAAGTCCGTGGAGAAGGCGTCATCGGCTTACAACCAAATATCCGACCAGAGCAATCATTTAGGTATACCAGCGGTGCAATTTTAGAAACACCAATTGGCTGCATGCAGGGTAGTTATCACATGATCGCTGAGGATGACACCAAGCTTGACACAAATATTCCAGTATTCAGATTATCCTCTCACATAACTATGCATTAACTTATGTCGACATATGCAATCGGGGATGTTCAGGGATGTTTTCAGGAATTGCAGGACTTACTGGACAAAATAAACTTTGATGAAACCAATGACCAACTGTGGTTTACGGGTGATTTAGTAAACCGTGGACCCGATTCACTTGCAACATTGAGATTTGTAAAACAGCTGAATGCTATTTCAGTTTTGGGTAATCATGAATGTCACTTACTTGCCATCGCCGCAGGTATCGTCCAACCTGGAAAAAAAGATACGCTAACAACAATATTATCAGCGAATGATCGCGATGAGCTAATACAATGGATAAGCCAGTTTCCTTTACTCCATTATGAAAAAGATTCTGGATTTGCCATGATACATGCGGGCCTTCCTCCCCAGTGGGACATAATCGAGGCCAGAGCGCTGGCAGCTGAAGTTGAAGAAGTTTTACAGTCTGACACATCATACGAATTTTTAAAAAATATGTATGGCAATGAACCCCAGCAATGGGATGATGATTTATCAGGTTGGGACCGATTGAGAGTCATAGTAAACCTATTAACCCGAATGCGTTATTGTAATGTTGATGGCCGCATGAACTTCAAGGACAAAGGGAAACCCGGGTCTCAATCAAAAAAATTTCAACCCTGGTTTGAATTAAATAATCGCAAATCAGCCGTAAATAAAATAATTTTTGGGCACTGGGCATCTTTACATAATGGAAATCCTGGTAATTTTAAACATCTTAACGTTTATCCTCTTGATACGGGTTGTGTCTGGGGTAGAAAATTAACAGCCATGCGATTGGAAGATAGTTGTTTTTTTAATGTCCCTTCACGACAAAAAAATTTATAGTCAAAACAAAAATTTGAAATAATTACAAGTTTATATTGAAATCAGTTGCCTGAAAAAAAATATGATTACTAATTTATATATCAGATATCTTTATATCTGTATCGTTATTATCGGAATAGTCTCCTGCGACAGTACACCAGAACTACCCAGGCTAGGTAAAAATGCCGTCATCCTCACATTTGGGGACAGTTTGACCCGCGGTAAAGGTACGAATGATGACGAAAGCTATCCCGCAATACTAGAACAATTAACTGGTCGCAAGGTCATCAATGCAGGTATTTCTGGCGAATTATCAGATGAAGGATTAAAAAGATTCCCTGAGGAAATCGAAAAATACTCACCTGACATAATCATACTTTGCCATGGTGGTAACGATATTTTACAGAAAAAAGATCTTGGTCAAATGGCTAATAACGTGCGTGCAATGATACAAATTGCGACTGACAAAGGTTTACCTGTCATCCTGCTTGGGGTTCCACGACCTGGTCTGTTTCTTTCTTCAGCGAAGGAATATATTGAAATTGCTGAATCTACCAATGTATTTTTTATTGAAAACCTTATAGCAGAGGTACTGGGCGATAATAAATTGAAATCGGACATGGCGCATCCCAACGGAGATGGCTATCGAAAAATTGCTGAAACAATAAATACAACTTTAAAGAACTTAAAGGCAATTTAACATGGTTGAAACCGCAATCGTTGCCTTAACCACCTTTTTTGCAACTATCGCACCACTTGAAGTGGCTGTTATGTTCGCCGCGCTAACGCCCACTGCCAGCCTTCATTTTAAACGCACTATGGCTATCAGAAGCATCTTAATCAGCGGAACTATACTTATATTATTTGCGCTTTTTGGAGAATTTGTTCTAAATGCTCTTGGAATTTCTCTCGCAGCTCTAAAAGTAGCTGGTGGAATTCTGCTATTACTTATCAGCATAGATATGGTATTTGCCAGACCCTCAGGCGGAACATCTACAACAAAGGAAGAAGTTGAGGAAGCGATAACCAGTCATGACATCTCTGTTTTTCCACTTGCAACGCCATTGATTGCAGGGCCTGGTGCAATAGGTGCGTCTATCTTGTTAATGGCAAATTCCAAGGATGATCTTATAAACGAAATTATTGTAATTATTTCCTTATTAACTGTACTAGCCTTTACATTTGTATTATTAATTCTGGCGACACGGATTCAACAAGTGATCAAAGTAACTGGCATGAATGTTATCAGTAGAGTTTTTGGCGTCTTACTAACTGCGTTGGCAGTACAGTTTATAATTGACGGAATAGGTCAAAGTGGACTATTAAAGAATTAATACCTTTATATTACCAGTATAATTTATGTTGTTTCCCGAGCATTAGAAAACTGAACGCGAATTCATTTTTTTCATCCGCATTAAACTCAACCCGTTCAACCACATCCCACTCTGACCGATCAAATACTGGAAAAAAAACATCCCCCATGACGTCTGCATGCACTTCAGTCAGGTAGATACAAGTAACCTTGTCTAGTGCTAAGGCATAGATATCGCGTCCACCTATTACTATTACTTCATCATTATGATTACAAAGTGACAACGCCTCATCAAGGTTGTGGCATACATGACATCCCTCTGCCTCATAATTTTTATTGCGAGTAATAATAATATTTCTTCTACCGGGCAAAGGTTTGCTGATGGACTCGTGGGTTTTTCTTCCCATTATTATGGGTTTTCCCATAGTAATTCGTTTAAAATTTTGCAAGTCGGTGGACAAATGCCAGGGTAGATCACTATCCCTGCCGATTACGCCTTTCTGGTCCATAGCAACAATGATAGAAATTTTCATTCGTTATTTTTTAAAATTTAGACTGATACTGCCGCAGCAATATGAGGATGAGCCTGATAATTTTGCAGCTCAAAATCTTCATATTTATAATCAAAAATAGAATTTACAGTATCACTTATCTTCATTTCAGGTAGTCGATACGGTTGTCTTTGTAATTGAATATCAGCTTGCTCGAGGTGGTTGCTATATAGATGCGCATCACCGAAGGTATGAATAAACTCGCCATATTGTAATCCGGTTACCCTTGCAATCATCATGGTTAGTAATGCATACGAGGCAATATTAAACGGTACTCCCAAGAATATATCGGCACTACGTTGATATAATTGACAGGAAAGTTTTCCATCGACAACATAAAACTGAAAAAATGCATGACATGGTGCCAGGGCCATGTTGTCAATCTCTCCGACATTCCATGCACTAACAATTAACCGACGCGAATCAGGTGAAATTTTTATTTGCTCAATGACATCACTAATCTGATCAATGGTTTTTCCATCCTGTCTCACCCAGGATCGCCATTGTGCTCCATAAACGCGTCCCAAATCACCACTTTCATCCGCCCATTCATCCCAAATCCTGACACCATGCTCATTTAAATATTGTATATTTGTATTACCCTGCAACATCCATAATAGTTCATAGATGATTGATTTAAGATGTGCTTTTTTTGTCGTAATGAGTGGAAATCCATCATTCAGATCAAAGCGCATCTGATAACCAAAAACACTGAGGGTCCCTGTTCCAGTTCTATCAGACTTCTTAGCACCGTGGTCACGGACATAACGCATAAGTTCGAGATATTGTTTCATTAATCAGTTACTCGTTGCTCGTTCCTTGTCGCGTGTATGCAAGAAATAATAAAATTATACCAACAATTATCATGGGTGTGGACAACACCTGTCCCATAGTTAACCAATCACCAACAAGATATCCGATGTGTGCATCGGGTTCTCGGAAAAATTCCACAGCAAATCTAAATACACCGTACAAAAGCATAAATAATCCTGAAATGGCCATGCGTGGCCGAGCACTGGATGAAAACCACCACATTATGATAAACAGCAGCAAACCTTCAAGTATTGCTTCATATAATTGTGATGGGTGACGAGGAATATTTCCAGCACTCATGGCCGGAAAAATCATGGCCCAGGATACATCAGTTGGCGCACCCCATAATTCACCATTAACAAAATTGCCAATACGTCCGAATCCCAAACCCACTGGTACGACGGGTATTAAGTAATCATATACATCAAATATTCGCTTTTTAAATTTTATGGCAAACAGACCTGTTGCAATCATTACACCAATAAATCCGCCATGGAATGACATGCCACCTTGCCATACCTTAAATATATCCACAGGGTGTGAAAGATAATATGGAAGGTTATAAAAAATAACTGACCCCAATCTTCCTCCTAAGATAACGCCAATAGCACCGTAAAAGATAAGATCTTCCACCAGTATATTATCCCAGATTCCATTTGAGTTTTTTGCTCGGCGCCTTAATAACCACCATGCTAATCCTAGACCTGCCAGATAGGTCAAACCATACCAACGAATTTGCACCAGGCCAAGGTCGAGGGCGATAGGATCTATTTGAGGATAAGTAATCATTTTAGTGCCAGTTTAACATGGTATGTAACCAACAACTTAAGAATTGCTTAAGAAAATATTCCAATCAATGATCCAGGATAAGTTAAGCTGTATAGTCTGATTCCTATTTCAAAAACTACCAAGTTGCCACAAAGTTTATAAAGGACGCAGAGAAAATAATTATTTATCGCTGTATCCTCTGTAATTTCTGTCGCTAAATAAAACAAATAATGAATAAACAAGATAAAGCCAACTCCTTAATAGACGAGACCAGTCCTTACCTGCAACAACACGCCTATAATCCTGTGCACTGGTATCCATGGTCTGAGCAAGCATTAAAACTAGCCAAAGATAATGACAAACCGATCCTGTTATCAATTGGCTATTCAGCATGTCACTGGTGTCACGTCATGGCCCATGAATCATTTGAAGACGATGACACCGCAGAGGTTATGAATAAATATTTCATAAATATTAAAGTCGACAGGGAAGAACGGCCTGATCTCGATAAAATATATCAAACTGCTCAACAATTACTTACCCAACGGTCAGGAGGTTGGCCATTGACCATGATTCTAAATCCGAATGATCATGTTCCATTTTACGGTGGAACCTACTTTCCTCCTGAGGCTCAACATGGTCTGCCTGGATTTAAAGACCTACTGCTCCGTGTAAATGAGTTCTATCAAAATGATAAAGCAGCGATAAACAAACAAAATATTGCGGTAAAAGATGCGCTAAATAAAATTCAACAGACATCAAACATTCTACCAGAGAGCATTGATTCATCTCCTGTTTCTCAAGGCATACAGGAAATGATGAAATATTTTGACCCTACTAATGGTGGCTTTGGTGGTGCACCAAAATTTCCTCAGACTCCCAGTATTGAATTTTTGATGAGTGCGAAATCTCATGTATCAGCAGAGCTTGCGAAATCAGCCACTGACAATATGGAACTGACATTGACCAGGATGGGACAAGGCGGAATATATGATCACCTGGGAGGTGGCTTTTGCCGATATACAGTGGATGAATTTTGGCTAATTCCACATTTTGAAAAAATGTTATATGACAATGGCCCGCTTTTGTTCAATTATTCCCAGGCTTGGAAACTAACAGATCATGTGTTTTATAAACAAATCGCCAGTGATACTGCCAATTGGATCATCCGTGATATGCAATCTCCCGAAGGTGGATATTATTCTTCACTCGATGCAGATTCTGAAGGAGAAGAAGGAAAGTTTTATGTATGGACCCAAGAGGAAGTTAAACAACTCCTGGATGAACAAGAATTTATTCTGTTTGCTGAATTCTATGGTTTAAACAAAACTGCTAATTTTGAAGGACAATGGCATTTACATATAGCATCGACATTTGATGAATTAATAAAAGTTAGTGATCATAGTCATCAACAAATAATGCAATCATTAACCTCTGCTAAAAAGAAATTATTAGATACCAGAAATCTTCGCGTCTGGCCTGGACGTGATGAAAAAATACTGACGTCATGGAATGCGCTCGCCATTAAGGGTATGGCGATGGCGTCTTTAAGACTGGACGATAATGCATTCATTGAATCCGCTAACCGTTCCCTTACCTTTATCCATGAAACAATGTGGAATCAAAACAGATTGTGTGCCAGTTATAAGGATGGAAAAAGCCACCTCAATGCATACCTTGATGATTATGCCTATTTAATCGATGCAATATTAACGGTCTTGTCAGTTAAGTGGGACACAAAATGGATGAATTTTGCATTAGAGCTTGCAACAGTACTTATGCAGCAGTTTTATGATAAGGAAAATGGTGGTTTTTATTTTACTTCCCATGATCACGAGGCATTATTACAGCGACGACGCGATTTCATGGATGATGCTACTCCCGCAGGAAACGGCATCGCAGCACGTGTACTATTACAACTCTCACACCTTACCGGTCAGCAAAATTATCGGGACGCCGCAGAAAAAACCTTTATGTCTGCATGGCACTTAATAGAAAAAATTCCCCATGCCCATGCCAGCCTACTACAAGCTATTAGTGATTATAATTTCCCTCCACGACAAGTGATACTTCGAGGTAAAATGGAGGAGGTTTCCAGGTGGAAAAAAGAATGCTATGCAGCAATGACTGACATACATACTTGTATATACGCAATTCCTGATAATGAAAAAGTATTACCGGGTCTACTCGCAGAACGCAAACCTCAAAAAACTTCAGTTGCATACATTTGTGAAGGTTTTGTGTGCAAGGAACCAATAACAAATCTCAATCAGTTGATCTCCGACTTGAAGAAATAAGCAATTAAATGACATAATGCTGTCTTTTCTACAGCAGGAATCTAATTTTTTTGGCTTCATATATATTAATCACATCAGATATCCGACTAATTACTTGCAAGCTATTGTTTTTAAACAATAACTTATTTTTAAAATTGTTAAACCATACGGAGTATGCATCTTCATGAGTAACCACAAAAAACTTACAGAATGGGTAAGCCAAATGGCCGAATTGTGCCAACCTGATCAGGTGGTCTGGTGTGACGGCAGTGAAAATGAATATAACGCTATGTGGGAGCTATTAATTCAGGGCGGCACTGCGACAAAATTAAATGAAAATCTACGCCCAAATAGTTATCTGGTCCGATCTGACCCGAAGGATGTTGCCCGGGTAGAAGACCGGACGTTTATCTGTTCTGAAAATGAAGATGATGCCGGTCCGACCAATCATTGGATGGCCCCGGAGAAAATGCGTGAAACACTAAATGAAGTCTACAAAGATTGTATGTGCGGACGCACCATGTAT
>JBNMOP010000072.1:0-13762 GCA_051275005.1 Gammaproteobacteria bacterium
TGCCTGCATGGTGGTGTTCTCCTATTTGACCAAGGTTCGCATCTCGATCTGATCGGAAATCACCATGCAGGTTCATTGTTTCATTAACCGTTTTTTGTAACTGGTTGTTTTTGATCGACTTTTTTATATATTTTGTGGGGATACCTCAGGCACAAGCACCCAAGGGCACAAGCACCCAAAGGGCACAAGCACCCAAGGGCACAAGCACTAGAATGACGGAGGTGTTTGTCTGTCAACGGAACACTTTAATTCTATTTTTTTGATATTACTGAATACCGTTCCTGGATTTCCAGTACTACGCCATTCATAGTGATTGCGTGGGAATGACGCTGGAGGAAAGCGGGAATCACGAAAAAACCAACCGTCATTCCGGAAAGTCCGAAGGCCTTGTCCGGAATCTAGAATGTTTAAGATTAGCCTTAAGGGCAGAATATTAATCAATATTGCTGTAATTCAATATTACAAAGTAGGTCAATATGGTAGCAACCTACCTAATAACTGTTCCGGGTCTCCACCTTCCCTGGGTCGAAATTTTTGGATGACATTACTGTGATCAGCGATATACAGATTTCCCTCATTGTCAGTTGTAAAATCATGAATGCCACCAGTAATTGCTCCCGGACCAAAGCCCCATGTCCCCCAGCTTGTTTGTAGCCTGCCTTCAAGATCAAATTTTAGAAACTTAGCTGTAAAGATATCTGTTACCCAAATAAATTTTCGGTCTTCGGTCATCCTCACTTCTGCGGGTGCGACAATGTTGGGCCATTGATCCAGGTAGTTACCTTTCTCATCAAAAACCTGGATGCGATGGTTATTTCGATCGGCGACGTACATTCGACCACCAATCTTATCGAAGAAAATATCGTGAGCCCCGTTTAGCTCACCGGGACCATTCCCTCGGTTACCAAATTCACTCAGGTATTTGCCCTCTTTTGAAAAACGGATCACACGTTCGGAAGAGACTGTTAAGAATCCTCCATCCTCCAGGAAGGTCATTCCCTCGGGAAAAAATGTAGATTGGGCGGTTGTTGTGGGTACGTCTTTGGGTTCGATGACATATACCAGTCGTTTTCCATCGTGGGTAAACTTTGTAACTTTACCCCGTCCTGTAACATAGACATGACCCTCAGGGTCGTGCGGGCTAGTTCGTATGAATTGAATTGATTCAAACATTTCATCCCATTGAACCCAGTGTTCAATCATTTTTCCATTGCGATTGTAGACGGTAATCTTGTGGGATGACTTAGGTCTGCGGTAGATCCCTGTACGATCATCGGCTAAATATTTATAAATACTTCGTGCATCCCAGGTGTACGGGATAGGCCAGGGATCTTTCGTTCGACGGGCACCGACAATGATCCGGTCTGGTGATGCGATATGTACTGAAGGAACGTCGCTTAAGAATCGATCTCCATCTAATTTTTCTGGCCAACCGCGTACCGGTGAGTAAGGTCCACTGAGACCGGATCCGCCTTTACCGTTAACCGGTTCTATCTGTTCGTAGCCGATCTCAAAATTAAACTGTTGTGGATGATTAGTTGTTTGTACGGTTTGTGACTGGAGATTGAAGGTAAATAAAATTAAAAAACCGCCTGCCAATTTTCTAAATAATCTGGATCTGAACATAAATTCAACTCCTTAATATTGATGATCTGGCACAACACCACGTGCTGTCGATTAATCTCAATGTTGCCTCCAGTTGTAGCAGGATGTCAAGGATCTACCAGGTATTGTTAAACTGACAGATTCTTTTTGTTACGAGAAAGTTGGAAAATTAAAAGTTGCCATTAAAACTTAAGTTCACTTTAGGACTTTGCATATCCCAATGTTAAAAGTGCTTCTTTAATAAAATTCAGTACCTCTGGGTCGTCGATCGTAGCAGGCATTTTCCAATCGGTACCGTCCGCTATACTCGCCATAGTACTACGCAAAATTTTTCCGGAACGGGTTTTAGGTAAGCGTTGCACTATCTTTGCCATTTTAAATGCAGCGACTGGACCAATATGATCACGTACTCGTTGGACCAATTCTTCTATAATATCTTCTTCCTTACGTTCAACCCCTGCCTTCAGTACAATCAGACCTAAAGGTAGTTGACCCTTCAGGGAATCACCGACACCGAATACAGCACATTCAGCCACCGCTTGATGACCAGACAATACTTCCTCAATGGCGCCGGTAGATAAACGATGGCCGGCAACATTAATGACATCATCAATTCGACTCATGATCCAAAGATAATCGTCAACGTCTTTGTAGCCAGCATCTCCGGAAAGGTAATATCCTTCAAATTTAGAGAGGTAAGTGTCGATAAACCGTTGGTCATTTCCCCAAAGACTGGGTAAACAAGATGGGGGAAGAGGTAGTTTTATGATAATGTTGCCCATTTCACCAGGTGCCATCTCTTCACCTTGTTCTGAGAAGATCCGCACATCATAGCCGGGCATGGCGACCGTCGATGAGCCGGGTTTTATCTCCTTTTTTTCAATCCCCATGGGCGTTGCTGCGATCGCCCAGCCTGTTTCAGTTTGCCACCAGTGGTCAACAACCGGTATTTGTAATTTTTCACGTGCCCATAACAAAGTATCAGGATCACATCGTTCACCCGCAACAAATAATGTATCCAGGCTGGAGAGATCATACTTCTTTATAAATTTACCATCAGGATCTTCTTTTCTAATTGCGCGAATAGCCGTTGGTGCGGTGAACAGTACTTTGACTTTATGTTCATTAATGACACGCCAGAATGTCCCAGGGTCAGGCGTCCCGACGGGTTTACCTTCATACAGGACTGTAGTACATCCTTTGATGAGTGGTGCGTACACTATATAACTGTGACCAACTACCCAACCCACATCCGATGCAGCCCAATATACATCTCCCTCACTAACGTTATAGATATTTTTCATGGTCCAGTGCATAGCAACTGCATGCCCACCATTATCACGAATTATCCCTTTTGGCTGACCTGTGGTACCTGAGGTATAAAGGATGTATAGGGGATCAGTCGCTAATACAGGGATACAATTACTATGGTCAGCATCACTGATTTCCTTATCCCAATCAAAATCGCGTCCATCGATCATGATAGCTTCAACCTGTGGTCTGGCCTTCAGAATACAGGTCGAGATTTTATGACGTGCCGTATTAATTGCTTCATCTAATAATGGTTTGTATTCAACAACACGGCCTGATTCCAGACCACAAGTGGCTGAAATAATAATATCTGGTGTTGCATCATCGATACGTGCGGCCAACTCATTCGCAGCGAATCCACCAAACACGACAGAGTGGATGGCGCCGATACGTGCGCAGGCTAGCATGGCGATTGCAGCCTCAGGTATCATAGGCATATATATGATGACCCGATTACCTTTTTTCGCCCCATGGTTGATTAATACGCCAGCAAATTTACTAACCTGCTGGTGTAGTTCGTAATAGGATATTTTTTGTATTTTCCCGGTAACGGGTGAGTCATAAATAATTGCAGTTTGTTCCCCACGTCCCGATTCGACATGACGATCTACTGCATTGTAGCAGGTGTTTATTTCTGCACCGGGAAACCAACGTGGTACAGGCGTCGCTTGCATATCAATGACCTTGTCCCATTTTTTGTACCAATGTAATTCTTCTGCAGCGTTTGCCCAGAAAGCATCGGGGTCAGATATGGATTGCTGATATAGTTCGTTATAATTTGCCATTAAGTAATCAATCTCAGCTATTTGTAATTTTATTCTGCAATGTATAATTGATGTTATCTACTACTTTATCAGATTTCTTTTCAATATCTGATCGCGAATTAGAAAATTAACAATGCGATTAACTTTCAGTAAATTCAATATTTCAGATATACAAACAACATTTTCGCATACCATGCTGTGTTTTCTAGTTTGTAATTGAGATATATGAAAGATATTAACTTATCGTTATCGCAATTCTTACTTGTAAATCTGCACGTTTCTTTGGTTATTAAAAATCTCTGTAAAAATAATACGTCTGCATAGGTAAGGAATAGTTGCACGTCTAATTTGAGTATGTTCAAGTGGTGGAATTATATTTGCAACAAATTGATACAGGAGCTCAATAACAATTGTTCGAATGTGCCCATAAAGCAAGTAGGGTGGCGATGTTGATCATACTCCTGATAGCGGTTGGTTGCGGTGCCCCGTCGTCGACGGAAAATGATCCACAGGTTTATTATAAAAATAATGTTTTAACCATAGTGGTGGGGGTCAACCCCGGGGGTGGTTTTGATGAGTATGCACGAATGGTGGGTGCCGCCATTGAGGAGCATACGGGTGGCACGGTGGTAGTGGAAAACCAGCCGGGCGGAGGTACTTTGCTGGCGCTAAATCGTTTAGTACAAGGACGTGCCGACGGATTAACATTAATGCTAGTAGGGGGTGAGGCAGTTATCCTGGCCCAATTAACCAATCGACCAGGAACACGGTTCGACATACGGGAATTGAATTTGTTAGGTCGCGTACAAAAAGATACCCCCGTCGTGTTGTGGAGTCCAACTAATCCAGAGAGAAATTTTATCGATGTGTTAACTACAATACGTGAAAAGGGGACGGTATGGGGGGCCTCAGGACTGACCGATAATATATCCGATGCAGAGGCAGTTATGGCCCAGGCATTGGGTTTAAGCAGCGAACAGATGGGGATTATCATTGGTTATTCCGGTAGTAGTGAGACTGCCCTGGCGACTGTACGGGGTGAGGTTGACGGGATGATAGTGAGTTCTACTTCGGCGATTAACTATGTCTCTACAGAAGGTGAAGGAGGACTCGTGCCGGTTGCTGTACTGGATCGTAATCGCGATAATCTTTTTTTTCCTGATGTGCCAACAATCTTTGAGTTGATAGAGATGGACGAAGAAGGTAGCTGGTGGATAGATTTTCGTACCAATGTCACCGCACTAGGTCGAACTTTTGTCACCCACGGTGATGTATCTGAAAATCTGGTAGCATATTTACGAAGTTTATTGGCGGATGTTCTGACAGATGAGCGCTTTATTGCGGAAGGATTAGCACGCAAACGACCTATAAATTATCTCTCCGCTGAAGAGCAGGAACAACTGGTCGAGTCACTCCTCAGCGAACTAACAGAAGAGCGACGACAAGAGGTAAAATATGTAATAACTGAAAAATATATTCGATAGTACAGTGATAGTGATATCACTAAAGTCTATACAGTCCTGAGAAGTAGATTTCGGAATCTAGTCGGGCATATATCTATTGAATATATATTTTTAGTTGAAGCAAGTGGATCTGTATTATGTACCACCCCAGATATCATTAGCGACTTCAATTAATCGTGATAGCTTGGCATGTTCTTGTTCTTCGTTCATTACACCTTCTACTGAGCTAGAGAATCCACATTGTGGCGAAATGCAAAGTCGGTCTAGGTCAACGACCTTGGCTGCCTCCATAATACGGGATTTTAAAAAGTCTACGGATTCAAGCTCCGGCGATTTAGTTGTCATTGCACCAATGACAACGGTCTTATCATCGGGCAGCGCGCTTAGCGGTTCAAATGAGCCTGCACGTGGACTATCATACTCCAGGAAATAGAAATTAAGGCGTAACTTGCGAAACAGTTTCTCCGCTACGGCGTCATATCCTCCATCTGCCTGCCAATGCCCGGCCTTATTGCCGCGACATAAATGTATACCCACTGTCATATCTGTGGGAACGTTATCTGTTACGGCATTCACTGCATCAGTATAGACTTCCAGTAAGTCTTGCCAGTTGTCATCACGCTGTGCCAGGCTGTCACGGATCGTTGGGTCACCCAGCTTTGCAATGGAGGTTTCATCGAGCTGGATATAGCGACATCCTGCTGCAGCCAGTGCATTTATTTCCTGCCGATAGGCCTCAATGAGGTCACTCCAAAAGTCGTCAAGGTTAGGATAGATCTCTTTTGAGATATTATCTCGACCTGCGCGGTAGTGAATGTAAGCAGGACCCGGGAGCGTGACCTTTGGCAAAGCGCGCGTGGCGCAAGTCGCCAGAAATTCAAAATTTGCCACATTGGTTGGACCCGCCCAACGTATCTTGTCTACTATCTTTGGCGTGCGTTGGCCGACGGTATCTCCGCTTTCATTTGTGTATGCCCAGGAGCCTCGGACATCTTCTCCCTCCTTAAGACCGGTAATGCCATGTGTGGTAAAGCTGTCGGAATAGGTATTTCGTCGTTGCTCACCATCTGTAACAACTCCAAATCCAATGTCTTCTTGTAATGCTACTAATTTTTGAATTTCGTCATCTTCGCGCTGCCGGAGTTCATTACTGGTTAACTTCCCTTCATCATGTGCATGCCGCGCGTCCTTGATTGCCTGAGGTCGTATAAGGGAACCGATTAATTCAGCGCGAAAGGGTGGATTATGAGGGGCAGCAGCCATTTTATTCTCCAAATAGGTTTCAATTGTAGTATGTTTTAAGAGGTTTCAAGGTGAAGAGTATAAATTAGACATTCTGTCATAACAACGACGTTAGTATGTGTCTGGTTCTGGTTCATACATCAGGCAGACAACTGTTTTCTGGTATCTCAATTCTGAAGGAACGCCTCGTTTTTTAAACTAATCAACTCTTCATTGATGATGACTCGAGGAATTAATATTAACCGTGTCGTGCCTCAAATTTTTGCATAAATTCTACCAACGCATCGACTGCATCTTCCGGGACGGCGTTATAAATGCTGGCACGCATGCCACCAACCGTACGCCATCCGTTTAGATTTAATAAACCATCATCTGCTGCTTCAATAACAAACTTAAGGTCCAGGTTTTTACTGCGCAACTGAAACGGAATATTCATTATAGATCGACACTCTATCGCAACATCGTTAACGTAAAAGTCCGTCGCATCAATGGCCGCATAAAGTTTTCTAGCTTTGCGCTCATTGATCACCGCCATTGCTTCCGGACCTCCCTGATCTTTTAACCACTTGAATACGAGACCAGTTAAGTACCAGGCAAAGGTTGGAGGCGTGTTATAGAGTGATGAATCATTAGCTTGTATCTGATAATTAAACGAAATTGGTGTGATATCCGCGGCATTACCAATTAAATCATCACGTACAATAACGACGGCAATGCCAGATGGACCTATATTTTTTTGCGCCCCGGCATAGATTAAACCGTATTTAGAAACATCGATGGGGCGTGCCAGTATATTGGATGACATGTCGGCAACAAGAGGTACATTGCCTGTATCCGGTAACCAGTTGAATTCAACGCCACCGATGGTTTCATTCGATGCAAAATGCAAATAGGCGGATTCTGGGTTGAGTGCCCAGGTGGTAAACTCAGGAATGTAGTTGTAACCCTTGTCCATGGTGTCGGCAACGATATTGACTTCACATAAATATTTGGCCTGTTCAATAGCCTTGTTAGACCAGATCCCGGTACGTACGTAGTCTGCCGTCTTTTTACCACGTAATAGATTCATCGGCACGATTGCAAATTGTGTACTAGCACCACCTTGTAGGAACAGTACCTTGTAATTATCTGGTATATGCATAAGATCGCGCAGGTCTTGTTCAGCATCAAGTGCTATCTGCTGAAAAGTTTCACTACGGTGACTCATTTCCATGATAGAGGTGCCCGTTTCTCCCCAGTCAAGTAATTCGTCCCTGGCTTTATTCAATACCGGTTCGGGTATGGCCGCGGGTCCGGCACAAAAATTATATGCTCGTGTCATTGAATGTTGATCTCCTGTTCGTTACGTTATTTAATTATTTAACTCTGATTGAGTATGTCAGTTATTAAATAGGGTAAGTACTATTTGAACGCAGGTTAGACTTTACCTGGTAAGCTTCACAAGGATTTTTAACCTCTCTTTGTATTCTTCAATATCAATGGTCTTTCTTGCAACGCCAGACTCCATTGCTGCTACTGCGACAGCTGAGGACACGCGAATTAACAGTCGCCGGTCGAAGGGTTTTGGTATGATATAGTTTTTTCCCAATACCAGATCATGGCCTTTAAATCCCGCATCTTCGGTGATCGGTTCCCGGGCGAGGGAGGCCAGGGCCTTGGTAGCGGCATGCTTCATCTCTTCGTTAATGCTATGGGCAGATGTATCCAGCGCCCCACGAAAAATGTAGGGAAACGCACTGACATTATTTATCTGATTTGGATAATCACTGCGCCCAGTGCCCATGATTAAATCTGGACGAGTTTTGATCGCGAGTGGATAGTCGATCTCAGGGACTGGGTTGGCCATGGCAAAGACTATCGGATCATTATTCATGCTTTGTAGCATTTCCGGCCTCAAAACACCTGGTGCTGAGGCACCAAGAAAGACGTCCGCCCCCTCAATAGCATCCGCCAGGGTGCGACATTCGGTATCTGCTGCAAGTTCTTTTAGATAATCTTCATCACCTCTACCCTTGTACACGACACCTTTCAGGTCAGTCATAATCAAATTAGCAGGTAAAACACCTAGACTAAGAAAATATCTGGCACAGGAAAATCCCGCAGCACCGGCACCGGAGAAAACAACTCGGATCTCATATATATTTTTCCCTATTATTTCCAGTGCATTCAATAAGGCAGCGCCAGATATGATTGCGGTACCGTGTTGATCATCATGAAAAACCGGGATGTTTGTACGTTTATTGCATTCCTGCTCTATTTCAAAGCATTCTGGTGCTCGAATATCCTCCAGATTTATGCCACCGAATGTTGGAGCAACGGCGCAGACAATATTGATGAAACGCTTCGGATCAATTTCGTCGACCTCAATATCAAAGGCGTCAATGTCCGCGAATTGTTTAAACAAAATAGCTTTACCTTCCATTACAGGTTTGGCCGCGAGTGCGCCAATATTTCCCAGACCAAGTACTGCGGTGCCGTTGGTAATAACACCTACCAATTGACCCTTCGCAGTATATTCGTATGCCATTTCCGCGTTGTCTCTGATCGCAAGACAAGGTTCGGACACACCAGGTGAATATGCGACGGACAGATCCGCGGCACTACCACTGGGTTTTGTTGCGACAATGGCAAGCTTTCCTGGGCGGCCGATAGAGTGATATTTCAATGCCCAATCTGCCATCAATTGGCGTTTAATAGGTTCGAAGGTTGCTACAATTTTTGCAAGTTCAGGATCGTTCTTATCGATTTGACTAAATAGTCGTGCATCCTGCTGTTGCAGTCGCTCGGTCATTACCTGTCCAAGAGACTTCATGATTTTTACCGCGAGGGGATCATGATGTAAAACACGCGACCAAAATTGGTCAGTTGGAATTTCCAGTAGTACAGATGTTTCCAGTGCAATCAATTCACTGACGCGCACATTTTTATTAAACAACGCCATCTCTCCGAGAAATGCCCCGGTTTCAAGTTCAGTGACATGATTGCCGTTTTTTCTGACCTCTACACGGCCCTTAACGAGGACGAAAAAGCTGTTCGCCGTGGAAGCTTCATCAATAAAGGTTTCACCCGCTAAAACAGAAACCTCATGACCAAATGTAAGGAGTTGCTGTAATTCATTCGTTGTTAGCGCAGACAATGATGTCAATGTTGATAGGTCATTCAGATCCATTGTCTCAATACCAAAAATTCGAATCAGAAAAATTCATAGCGAGTCTATCCCGATGAAAATGTATTTCTATATATTTCTATGCTGTTGTACAGCGATGTAAACAATACGAATTCTTGTAACGTCTAATGAGTATAAACTATCTTACCTGCTTGTGTGTTGTTTATAGAATATCGTCTATTGGTTTGTATAAATCATTATGTCCGAGGGAGGTGGCGATAGTATGATTAGTAATAGCGCCCTGATGTGTGTTGAGTCCTTTGCCAAATCCTGTATCGGTTTTCAGGGACAGCAAGCCCTCTGCTGCAAGGTTACTGATATACGACAAGGTTAAATTCGTTAACGACAGGGTAGATGTCCGCGGATAGGCTCCCGGCATATTGGTTACACAATAGTGGATAACACCATGGGTTACATATACCGGATCGGAATGAGATGTGGGTCTTGATGTTTCGATACATCCACCCTGATCAATACTGACGTCAACAATAACTGAACCTGCTTGCATGGACTTTACCATAGCCTCAGTGACGACATGTGGCGCCCTAGCTCCGACGTATAATACGGCCCCTACAACCAAATCCGTATCCACGATATGTGTTGCGATATTTTCAGGAGTAGATTCAATAAATTGCATGTTTGTTGGATCAGCGAATTGCATATTATCAAAACTGGCTCGAACGCGGTCAAATACGTATACCTCCGCGCCCATGCTATCCAGTGTATGCGCGGCGTGTTGCCCGACTATGCCGCTGCCTATTATCATGACTTTTCCATGCCTTTCTCCCATAACACGACCCAACTGAACGCCATTGCCACCATTAAAATCAGCCAGGTAATAAGTACCGACATTGGCGGCAATATTTCCAGCAACAGCACTCATAGGTGCAAGTAAAGGTAAATGTCCCTGGTCATTTTCGACAGTTTCATATGCTATGGCGCTGGTCTTCGCCTTAATCAATGCATCAGTCAATGTTGGGGTAACCCCGGCTAAATGTAAATATGTGAAGAGGATATTTTCTTTCAGATATTGATATTCCTGTTTCAACGGTTCCTTAATCTTTACTACCAGTTCCTTATCCCAGGCAGTTTCGGTTAGAACTATTTCTGCGCCTACTAGTTGATACGCCTCATTGGAAAAGCCAGACCCTATGCCCGCATTTTCTTCAATTGATACCTGGTGTCCCTCAGCGATTAATTGTTTGGTTCCCATAGGCGTGATAGCAACCCGGTTTTCCTTATCCTTGACTTCTTTGACTACACCAATTTTCATCTTTTAATTACTCCTAACTGTATATTCGATAATTACACCATCATAAGTGTCGACTATGTGTCTGAAACGGACGTTAATAATGTTGGTTGCAAAATTTTAAATAAATTCTATGCGATCAAATTAAAAAATTTGATATGAGTATAATGTCGGTAATGTTGTGGAATTTTATTTTTGTATCTATTTTGTGCTAAGTGATGTCGTGAGATATTTAGTTTAGAGGCATTTGCATCCCTCTGATCCAGTTGTCTACGCGTCTTTCTAGAATTGACAATGGCACGAAACCACCGCCTAGAACAATATCGTGATACTCGCGAATATCAAATTTATCTCCCAATGCAGATCTGGCCTTTTCCCGTAATGCCAATATCTTTAACATACCAATTTTATAGCCTGTCGCTTGACCTGGCCAAACGAAGTATCGTCGAACTTCAGCCTTTATTTGTCCTTCAGCCATCGGTATATTTTCTTTGAAATAGTTAACTGCTTGTTCTTCACTCCAACCCTTGGCATGTATGCCTGTATCCACTACAAGACGAACAGCTCGCCACATTTCTGTCATTAGACGACCAAAATCAGTAAAGGGATCCAAGTATGCACCCATTTCTTTCGCCAGGAACTCTGCATACAATGCCCAGCCTTCAACGAAACTGACAGACCCACCGTGGGTACGAAATTCTGGAATGCCTTCCAGCTCTCGGGCGATAGATATCTGTAAATGATGGCCTGGGATACCTTCATGATATGCAATGGCTTCCATTTCGTTTTTTGGCATGGATGACATATCAGATAAGTGTGCATAGTAAATGCCGGGGCGAGAACCATCCTTAGTCGGAGCAGAGTAATGTTGTGGTGCGCCGTCACTTTCTCTGAATGACTCTACCCGTTTAACCACTAGTTCCGCCTTGGGAAGTATTCTAAAAAATTCCGGTAATTTATTGCGTATCGAATCAAGGTAGGCTGTAGCATCATCCAGATAATCTTGCCGACCTTCATCCGTATTCGGGTAGAGAAATTGTTTGTCTGTTTTAATAAAAGTAAAAAAATCCTGTAGCGTGCCATTAAACTGTACCTGTTGTTTTATGATTTCCATTTCTCCACGTAAGCGTGTTACTTCTGATAAACCAATATTATGGATTTCTTCGGCACTCAAGTCGGTATTAGTGTTGTCTAATAGTCTTGCCTTGTAGAATTTATCACCGTCCGGTAAGGCACTGACGCCTCTAGCGACCTTATCAGCATTTTCCCTGTCACTCGCCAACCATTCGATTAAGGTCATGTAGGCGGGTTGAAATTTTTCCAGTAATGTTTGTTGTGCACTCAACCTTAGTGAACTGGCCTGTGTTGACGTTATCTTTTTATCCTTCAGTAAGGTTGCGATTTTTGCCTGAACATCACTCCATAAGGGGGAATCAACATTACTTGTTCTATCGAATGGTGCACCTTCAATCAATTTTTTTGAAACTGAGATAGCGCCCTCATACGCAAATTGTGGCGGTCGAACGCCTGCCTCGGCAGCAATTTGAGCCCTTTCTAATAATTGGAAGATTGCAACTGATATACCAGTAACTCGTTTAATATAAGCTTGCATGTCCTCAATATCTTCAACCTTATGCTTATTGATTAAAAAATTAGGTAATGAGGAATGCCCGCCATCCATTTGCGTAAAAATATAGAAATGTCTACGAAAGGGCGCCATTGCCAGTGAACTTTCATAACGGTATACCCACAGGTCATAAGATATTTTTGCATCCGTAGTCAATGCACTGTAGTCAAAATTTGCCTTTAAATCATCGACAGTGTTTGCACGCCATTGCAAATAGTCTTCCTTTGCTGCCTCACTATAATCATCAATCTGGTCATATAAATCTTTGCGACCAATCTCAGTTAAGGAAATAGGTGATCTGTTCAGTCCTTCTTCATATCTATCTGCAAACCATTTGTTGAGACGTACGGTTTCGGATGCACTTTCCTGACTAATAGAATTTCCTGCGTTGAAGCAGCCGGTTAAAGATATAAAAGCTGAGAGTGTTATCAAATATAGATAAATGATAAATAATCTATTATTAAATATCATAACTCACCTCTAATCGCCCGGACAAACAGTTGTTCTATATCCTCTTCCATATTGGTTGCATTTCTGATTATTTCAAATATTTCTGCATCTGATGCATAGTGAATTGGTCGATCTGCATTTTCTGCAGCCTTGAGAAATCCAGGATCATGCATTGCCTCATTAAAGCCATTCCTTAAAAATTGTACTCTAGCCTGTGGTGTCCCCGGGGTTGTGGCCACAGGACTACCAACAGCGTTTAGTGAGTCCCAGGCAGTCAATATCTTTCTTGTTCTGTACGGATTATTTGTTTTGTCTATAAGTTCAAAAACTGCAGGTATATTCGGTAGATCTTTTATTCGTTCCCTACCGCTTTGCAGTATTACCTTTTCCGTTCCTGAACTGACTGCATATTTGGCACTTCCCCATGGACCCCAGGCACCTACAAGATTTCCTCTCATCATAGACTGTGTGACGACGGCAAGGGTATCAAACCCATGAATGATTTGAATATTCAATTCAAAAGCCTCTTTGCTAATGACGCCATCAATATAGCCACTTCCTCCCAGACCTGTTGCACCAAGTTTGACAATTTTGTCTGAGTTTCTAATATCATCAAACGTGTTATACCCGCTCTCGGCTGTCACATACAATACACGTGTGTCAGCTGCGACACGGCCAAGATACTCAAACTCTTCAATGTTGTAATCTGCACCTTTGATGCCGGCAAGTTTATTGGTGACCATGGCACTACCATTCATAATGGCAATAGTGAGTCCATTTTTTGGAGAGTTGTATAATTCGTTGACGGATCGCATTCCCCCTGCGCCCGGAAGGTTGAATACCTTAACAAGTGCTCCGGTATGTTTTTCAAGATAGGGTGTAAGT
>JBNMOP010000073.1:0-13672 GCA_051275005.1 Gammaproteobacteria bacterium
ATATAATTATCAAAATGAATTTATATTCCAAGTATTGAGTTATGAATATGCCTCAATAAACAACATATCAATTATACTATTAAATTTAACAAAAAAATTTCTCAATAAATTTGGCCATCTCTTTCAAAAATATATTGGAGGCAATTTAATCAAAACGGTGTCAACAGAAAACGTCCTTGAAGCGGCAATAAGCTTCAGGCCGGATATCTTCCATGCACATGATTTTTCAACGTTACCGGCTAGTTCCATAATCGCCGCATTGACCGGAGCAAAAGTTATTTATGACTCACATGAATTGGAGACCCATCGTAATGGTCTCAAACCATTAGGCCGTATTCAGATTTACTTAAAGGAAAAATTCTATCTCAAGCGCACTAATGCAGTGATTACAGTATGCGATAGTATTTCAGATTATCTTGCAAAACAATACAACATCCCCAAACCAACAGTAATTATGAATGCACCGGATGTGAACAGAATTGATTACAATGGACTGTCCCTGCGGGATGAACTTATGCTTACTGATGCCACACCCCTGGCTGTCTATGTTGGCAAGATTACCACTGGCAGAGGGTTACACGAACTAGTTCGTGCAATGCAGTTTTGTAAGGAGTTTCACGTTGCCCTGTTAGGTCCGAGTGTCATTTCTATAGAAGAAAATCTAACGCGTGAAGCAGAGAGTTTGGGTGTCCGTGACAGGTTGCATTTAGTGCCGAGCGTGGCACCAGAGATAGTAATGTCATATATTAAATCAGCTGACATTGGCGTTATCCCTATACAGGATGTTTGCCTGAGTTATCGATATTGCATGCCCAATAAGCTTTTTGAAATGGCCTTTTCTGGTATACCAGCCTGTGTTTCTAACCTGCCGGAAATGAAGGCATTTATCGATAGGGAGCGAGTGGGTATCACTATGGATCAGACTGATCCAGAAGACATAGCACGAGCGATGCACGAGCTATATCAACGAAGAAAAGATTATGTCGTTGATGAATATCGATTATCTGAGTTATTCAAAAAATACTCATGGGAAACTCAAGGTCATAAATTATTAAATTTGTATCAAAATGTCCTTGCAGTAAATACATCCTCCGGATTAATATAATTAATCATATTAATATAAAACCCATCTCGCTTTTTTTATCCACTCAAAATAATTAGATTATAAGGTTGTGGAAATTTATAAAGTCGAACTGCTCTATTAGAATGCACCAGTCTTGACCACCCATAAAAATTATAAAATATTGATGTTAAGCCTTACCAATATAATAAAAGGGGAGGGAGGAGCACAGCATCAGTTGTCCTTGGCGGAATACTTTATGAACAATGGTCATGAAGTCAAGTTAATCGCCCCTCGTCGACAGGTAGATGAGGAGGTGCCTGAAATATTCCGTAATGTGGGCACATGGTCAATGAGTCTCTGCAGATTTGGATTGCCAGGTTCATTAGACAGTATACTGCAGATACCGCTGTTAATATGGTACCGACTTACAGGTAATTACAAGGTGCTATATACACGGGCTGTTGCCTTAACGGTACTGGTCAATCTGGTTGCCAGATTATTATTCATGAAAGTAATTGTGGAACACAATGGCTGGCTTGCCACTGAGAGACGTGAAAGGACTGGTAATAATTTTCTCGCTAGGATTGAATCTACCTTGCAAATATTTTCGGCACAAACTGCCCATATGAATCGTACGGTAACAAAAGGGCTGAGGCGTTTATTGGAGGAAGGTGGCGTTTCCAATAAAAAAATTACGGTGATTGGAAACGGTACAGATATATCCAGATTCTATCCCATGGATCGTAAACAGGTGTTGAATGAATTGGAATGGGATGTGTCAATCACCCGTATTGGTTTTATCGGTGGAATTGTTCCTTGGCAAGGATTGGAGACAGCAGTTAAGGCGCTTGCTAATTTAAATGATCTAAAAAATGTACGATTAGTCATTGCAGGTGACGGACCGGATTTGCCCCGTATCAGAAGATTGGCTGATGAATCAGGTGTTAGCACAAAAATAGATTTTCTGGGATATATTAGTCGACAAAAGGCAAACTTGATTATCAATAGTTTTGATATTGCAATTGCGCCATTTACCCGGCAAAGAAATATGGAAATTGGGCTGTCTGCTATTAAGATTAGAGATTATGCCGCAGCTGGCCGAGTTGTAATTTGTTCAGATATACCTGAGCTTTTGGAAGCAGAGGCCACTGATTGGATCAGGTTTCATCAACCTGACGATGTAAATGATCTGTCACATAGATTGATTGAGGCAATGAGTGATGATTTCGATAAATCCGGAAAACAAATAGCAGCACGTAACTATGCTGAAAATTATTTTGACTGGAATATAATGGCTTCCAGGGTACTTGCCTGTATTTCTGATTTGTGATTACTTGAAGATATTAATAATAATTAGTTCTCTGGATAATGGCGGGACTGAAAATCACCTTTTAAATATCTTGCCGTTATTAAAAGTCAGGGGTATGGATGTTTCAGTACTGACATTGAAACCTGGAGGTTATATTGGAAACAGGCTAAAGGATCTTGGTTTTATCATTTATCAACCTGAACTCAGATTTATTGATCCTTTAAGAAATGTCCTTCTTTTTATCTATATTTTTATGAAGTTAATTGTGCTTCGTCCCAAATTTGTTCATTTCTTTCTCCCCAAGGCGTATTTAATTGGCGGTCTTGCATCTTTGTTGACTCCTTTTAGTCGTAGAATAATGAGTAGGCGTAGTCTGAATATTTATCAGCAGGATAAGCCAGTTTCAGCATTGATAGAACGTCTGTTGCATAAAACTATGTTTAGAGTTTCAGGTAATTCAAAGTCTGTTATAAACGAGCTTATGAGTGAAGGTGTGACAGAGAATAAATTGCAATTAATCTACAATGGAGTTCGAGAGATTGTCGCGGCTGAAAAGAAAATATGTCAGACAATACGTGAGGAGTGGGGTGCCTTAGAAAATTTCTTTATAATAATTTATGTGGCTAACCTGATTGATTATAAAGGCCATGCAGATCTAATACAGGCCTTGTCTATTATCAAAGATGATCTGCCTATAGACTGGCGGCTGATTTGCGTTGGTAAAGATACAGGCTCTAGGCAATCGATACTAAAACTGATTGAAGACCGCAATATGACACAAAATATCGTTTTTACGGGCGAGCGTATAGATGTCCAGGATATAATGTCTTGTGCAGATATCGGCGTAATCGCCTCGCACCAGGAGGGTTTCTCTAATAGCCTGCTTGAAAAAATGTCAGCTGGATTGCCTGTTATTGCGACTGATGTTGGCGGCAATCGGGAGGCAATAATTAATGGCGAGAGTGGTATTCTAGTGCCGGCAAAAAAACCGGAGGCTATGGCCAAGGCGATACTCAAGCTGAGTAATGATCTGTCTTTACAGAAAAAAATGGGGACGAATGCGAAAAACAGGACATTGCAACATTTTTCACTGAAAAGCTGTGTAGAGCACTACATAAAATTGTATGCACAATAATCTGGTTATGTTCGGGACGCAAGATTGATATGTGTGGCTTAAGCGGAATTATTTCCAATAGTAATGTACCCAGAGAAATCATTGAAAGCATGACCGCTGTGCTCGGACACCGAGGGCCGGACAGTTCAGGTATATGGCTTGCAGATGACGGATGTGCAGGACTAGGACATCAACGCCTGTCTGTTATTGATCTTTCTTCGACAGGAAGTCAACCCATGCATTCTTCCTGTAATCGATACTGTATTATTTACAATGGTGAAATATATAATGCCAGTGAAATCAGGCAGGAATTACAACAAAGCGGCCGGACTTTTAGAGGCTCATCCGATACTGAAGTAATACTTGAATCCTGTGCAGCGATAGGTGTGGAGGAGAGTGTCCGTAGATTGGTCGGGATGTTTGCCTTTGCTCTGTGGGACAAGCAGCAAAAAGTGCTTTATCTCGTTCGTGACAGATTGGGGATAAAACCACTTTACTGGGGCCACTTCGGTGGTCTTTTTATTTTTGCATCTGAATTAAAATCACTTAGGAAACATCCTGGATGGAAAGTTGAGATATCCCCAACAGCTCTCTCAGCATTCATGCAGTATGCTTATGTACCTGCGCCATTATCTATCTATCAAGGTATCTTTAAATTGTCTCCTGGTTCCATTTTAAAAGTTAAACAGGGAAGTTCACCTGAGATATTTAAATATTGGACTATGGATGATGTTGTCGCCAACGGTAAATCGCACCCACTCATAGCTGATGATGGAGAATTGATATCCACAACTGAAAAGATTCTAGAAGAAGCTGTTACTTGCAGAATGATGGCAGACGTGCCTTTAGGTGCATTCTTGTCGGGAGGTATAGATTCATCGACTGTGGTTTCGCTAATGCAAAAAAACAGTATGCATCCAGTTAAGACATTTTCGATTGGATTTCATGAAAAAAACTACAATGAAGCTGACCATGCTGCACATATCGCAAATCATTTGGGGACTGAGCATGCCGAATTTTATGTAACATCAAAAGATGCAATTGATGTTATCCCACTGATACCTGATATGTATGATGAACCGTTCGCAGATTCATCGCAGATACCAACCTATCTAGTTTCAAAATTAACTCGTGAGCATGTCACGGTTGCATTATCAGGTGATGGAGGTGATGAGGTATTTGCCGGTTATAATCGTTATTATCTGGCAGATAAACTGGTCAACAAGCTGGCATGGTTAACTCCAGTGGGTCGTTATATTTTACGTAAGACTATCTTAACCCTGCCACCATGTTACTGGACAAATATAATATCTAAATTGCCGACTAAAATGAATATTCCAAATGCAGGAGACAAACTTTATAAGTTTGCAGATATCATTCAGCTAGATAAAAAAGATATATATACAAAATTAGTTAGTCACTGGTATCCACCTAATACACTAGTATTGAATGCAGGGGAAAGTGTGAGTTTGATTAACCATGATCAGGCTTTATCTCATATAGATACATTAATAGAACAGATGCAATATCAGGATCTTGTGAGTTACTTGCCGGATGATATTCTGACAAAAGTAGATCGCGCGAGTATGGCGGTATCTCTTGAAGTTAGGGTGCCATTTCTGGACCATCGACTAATTGAATATGCCTGGAGATTGCCATTGTCATCTAAAGTTCATGACGGTCAAGGAAAATGGCTATTACGCCAAATATTATACAAATATGTACCCAGTCATTTAGTTGAACGGCCTAAAATGGGATTTGGTGTGCCCCTGGATTCATGGTTACGTGGTCCATTGCGTGAATGGGCAGAAACACTATTAGACAGTCAGAAGTTGAAATCACAGGGACTATTGAATGCTGAAATAATTACTAAAAAATGGCACGAACATCTATCGGGAGAGAGAAACTGGCAATATCAACTATGGAATGTATTAATGTTTCAAGCCTGGTATGAAAATATGATGTGATACAGAGCAATATATTCGAGTATTTTTGTTATTTTATTCAAGAGATTCTTGAAATTAATCTTACAGGATTACGTTACCATTAATGTAAAAAATAGTTTATAAATTCATGGTTTCAATTTCAGGATTAGTAAAAATTAGTTTGTGGGGAAAGTTAAAATTAATACACAAAAAATTCTTTATCTTGTAACAGAAGATTGGTATTTCTGCTCGCACCGTTTAGAACTTGCCGAGGAGGCAAAAAGACAAGGTTATGATGTGTTTGTGTTGACTCGTGAAGGAGCCTTTGCAAATAAAATAAAGGAAAAAGGATTTACTCTTGTTCCTATTGCTATTCCTCGAAGTATCACCTCACCTATTAAAGATCTATGCGCAATAATTAAACTTGTCAGTTATTTTAACAAAATTAAACCTGACCTGGTTCATAATATTGCCCTCAAACCTGTGTTGTCCGGATCCATTGCAGCATGGTTTGCGAGAATTCCTGTTGTCATTAATTCTTATACAGGCTTGGGATATGTTTTTATCTCAGAGTCATTAAGTCTCCGTGTTGTCAGATCCATGTTCATTCCATTAATTAGATTATTTTTGCGAACTTCAAGAATTTATTCTATTGTTCAGAATCCGGATGATGAAAAAATACTTACGACGTACGGTTTAATAAAGAAAGACAGTCTATCAATGATCAAGGGATCAGGGGTTGATACTGAAAAATTTAAATATACTGAAGAGACTTGTGATACGCCAGTTATAGTGATATTCCCAGCCAGATTTTTAAAAGACAAAGGCATATATGAATATATTAATGCCGTCAGAATTTTGCGAGAGACAAACCCTACGGTCAGGTTTGTGATGGCAGGTGATACTGATATGGGCAACCCTACCAGCATTACAAAAGAAGAATTGTTAGTTTGGATAAACGAAGGTGTAGTTGAATGGTGGGGTCATAGCGAAAATATGGAAAATACTCTTAGTCAGGTAAATATCGTTTGTTTTCCCTCATATCGAGAAGGCTTGCCCAAGGTGTTGCTTGAGGCGGCATCTTGTGGTCGCGCAATTGTTACTACTGATGTCCCAGGTTGTCGTGAGGTTGTAACAGATGGTGTCAATGGATTAATTGTTCCAGCCAAAAATTCAATTAAATTAGCAGAAGCGATTGAGAAATTGATTGTTGCACCAAAATTACGAAAACAAATGGGCGAATCTGGTAGAGAGAGAGTTATACAGAATTTTGATATACAAAGAATAAATATGGAGACGACAGATCTGTATAATGCGCTTGTGAAAATCAATAAGTAAAATTATCAAGATAGAATAATTATAAATTATGAATAATGTATCAAATCAGTATTGCCCAATTATTCTCGCAGGGGGCGGCGGGACCCGATTATGGCCGCTATCTCGTGAAGCCTATCCGAAGCAATTCCTGACTTTTGAGGGTGAATATTCAATGCTGCAGCAAACCTTGTTACGTGTTTGCAATGTGGAAGGTGATTTTCCTATAAAACAACCGATATTAATATGTAATGAGGGACACCGTTTCCTGGTCGAAGAGCATGCATCTGAGATAGGTATTACTCCATCTGAAATTATCCTAGAACCTAAGGGTCGAAATACTGCCCCGGCATTGACGATTGCTGCCTTAAAGACAATTGATGAGGATCCAGTCTTACTTATTGCCCCGGCAGATCACTTAATAGCTGATGTTAAAGCCTTTCATGCTGCATTGAATTCTGGATATATCGAGGCCTCTGCAGGCAAACTTGTTACATTTGGTATTGTCCCTACTCGGCCAGAGACAGGTTTTGGATATATTCAGATTACGCCTTCTTCTTCTAATAAAAATATTTTTAATGTAGGACAGTTTGTTGAAAAGCCGGATATCAATACAGCGAAAGAATATCTGGCCATTGGCGATCATTTTTGGAATAGCGGTATCTTTATGATGAAGGCCTCAACGTGGATAGCAGCGGTGGATGAGTATTGCCCAGAAATCCTTATAGCCTGTAAGGATGTGCTTAAACATAGTGACACTGATGGCGCCTTCTATAGATTGAATGATTCTTTCATAGATTGTCCCGCCGACTCCATAGACTACGCTGTGATGGAGAAAGTCTGTAAAGACACCAGTCTGTTCAATTTAGTTATGGTAAAAATGAATCCAGGTTGGTCAGATCTCGGGTCCTGGTCAGCAATTTATGATACGAATAAAAAAGATGAGAATGAGAATGTTACTAAGGGAAATGTTCTTACGCATAATACAAATGGTTCAATAATACAGTCACATGACCGTCTTGTAGCAACCATAGGTTGTAAAAATCTACTAATAATTGAAACAGCAGATGCTGTACTGGTAGGTAACCGCGATAGTTCTCAGGATGTAAAACATATTGTCAATGCACTCAAGCAACAGAAAAGTATTGAGGCAATAAATCACAGACGAGTCTATCGTCCATGGGGGAACTACGAAACATTGGAATTAAGTAAAAATTATCAGGTAAAACGCCTGGAAGTAAAACCAGGTAAAAAACTATCCTTACAGCTACACCATAGGCGCTCTGAACATTGGGTGGTGGTTAGCGGAGTGGCCACTGTTACACTTGGCGATGATGTGTTTGACTTGAACGTTAACGAATCTACTTATATTCCTCTTGGAGAAAAACACCGCCTGGAAAATAAACATGACGTTCCATTAGCAGTAATAGAAGTCCAATCAGGTGATTACCTTGGTGAAGATGACATCGTTCGTTTTGATGACGATTTTGGTCGCCACAATAGTAGTTAACTAAAAATGTACTGAATGGGAGATTCAATACTTATTACCGGTGGCAACGGGTTTATTGGTCGCCACCTGATATCTTTACTGAAAAAAAATGGACTTGATCTGGTTCTAGCATTACGAAATATCGATATTAATAGTGCTAATATGCCTCAAATTCCAATGAGAAAGTTTGATTTAACACTCGATGAAAATGAATACACCAAACTATTTAAAAATATCGATGTAGTAGTTCACCTTGCCGGGATTGCACATAAGAATTCAGTTTCAACTGCCAGGTACAATCAAATTAATGCAGTAGGAACTCAGAAGCTGGCTCAACAGGCATGTCGCAATGGAGTAAAACGATTTATTTTTCTCAGCACAGTCAAGGTTCATGGAGAGTTAACGTCAGATAATATAAAACTCGCAATCAATGAAAAATCACCACTTAATCCACAAGATGATTACAGTAAAAGTAAATTAATTGCGGAAAAGTTACTGGTTCAATCATGTTTGGGAAATAATATGGAATATGTCATTCTTCGTGTGCCTCTGGTTTATGGGCCAGGGGTTAAAGCTAATTTTTATAGTCTATTGAATTTGATTTCTTATAATATTCCATTGCCATTATTTCATGTGAAGAATCTACGCAGTTTTCTGTACGTAGAAAACCTATGTCTTCTTATAGAAAAAATTATTCGCTCACCTAACTGTAAAAACATGATATATCTAGTAAAAGATTGTGATTTGTCAACCACAGATATAGTTAAAATTCTTTCCACCAGCATGGGCCTTAATCCTAGACTTTTTCATCTCTCTCCAAAATATATGGAACCATGCGCTAGAATATTAAACATGAAAGCGAAGTTCGATAGATTGTTTGAGTCACTAGTAGTAGATGATAAAAAGATAAGGCATGAGCTGTCCTGGCAACCACATATTGATTTAGATACGAGTATTAAATTAACTGTAGAATGGTTTAAGACTTTACACTCATAACACAATTGTAAAATTATAAAAATTAGCGTTTGAATACTCATGCAATGAATATCGTTTGGTTATCATTAGCCTTTGTCCTCATTGTATTTCTATCATGGACCATCACATCCTGGGCAAATCGTTATGCATTGAATAATTCAATTATGGACCACCCAAATCAACGCAGCTTGCATTATGTACCAATGCCGAGAGGAGGAGGGTTGTCAATTGCACTACTAATACTGTTCGGTATAGTTATTCTGTGGGCATGCCAACTATTGTCTATTGAATTAACCATGGCAGCGTTTATTGGAGGAAGTCTGGTTGCCTTAATTGGATGGTTAGATGACAGATCGAATTTTCCGATAGTTATCAGGGCATTATTTTATTTATTGGCATCTGTATGGTCAGTTTACTGGATGCTGGGAATGAGCTTTGGAACAAATGTTAATAATATTTTGTTAATATTATGTTTGATTTTGGGGATCGCATGGTTAACAAATCTATATAATTTTATGGATGGTAGTGATGGGGTAGCTGCATTACAGGCAATCAGCTCAGGTATTATGGGTGGTGTATTTTTAATTTATGTTAACGAAACTGGCCTAGTTTATTTATTATTGGTTATTATTGCATCCAGCACAGGTTTTTTGATTTGGAACTGGCCGCCTGCGCGTATCTTTATGGGGGATGTGGGTAGCTGTTTGCTTGGATTTATCTACAGTATAATTATAATTGAAACATACATTAAAAATATACTCCCGTTGACAATTTGGTTAATCTTATTTTCTTTTTTTATATGTGATGCAAGTTTGACATTGTTGTATAGAGTCGCAAGTGGTAAGGAGTGGTACCGTGCACACAGACAGCATGGATATCAACTATATATTCAAATGGGTAAAAGTCATAAGCAATTGATTTACGTAATTTTAAGTATCAATATGATTTTTTTATACCCAATGTCATTTTTTGCATTTAATTATAGCGAGTATCAATGGTGGATTACATTAGCGGTCTATAGTTTACTCACTAGTATCTGGATAACGATTCAAATAAAATACAAGAATAATTCACAAAAAGAAACTATAAGTTAGATAATAATTCCTTGATTACGAAACGATATTTAATAGTTATACATGATTTAGGCATGGCAGCTTTGGCTTGGGTATTGTCATGGTGGATTCGTTATAACCTCGTTTTTCCTTTTCCAGAAATTGAAGTTTGTTTTTATAGTTTGCCCGTTATAGTTATAATCCAATCAATTGTTTTTTGGCGTTTTAATTTGTATCGTGGCATTTGGCGCTTTGCAAGCTTGCCAGATTTGTGGAGCATTTTTAGAGCATCTATTTTGGGTGCCATGATAATTATGCTGGTTTTATTTGTAATGTTTAGATTGGAGGGTGTGCCACGATCTATTCTTCTGCTTTATCCCATATTGTTGATGATTTTTCTTGGTGGACCACGACTTGGATGCAGGCTCTGGAAAGATCATACTTTAAATTTACGTTCATCTATTAATGGAAAGCGAATCTTTATTATCGGTGCAGGGCGCGCAGGTGAAATGTTGGCAAGGGAAATGTTACGTGATGGCAATTTTGTTCCCATTGGTTTTATTGATGATGATCTAAAATTAACGCGTTCTGAAATACATGGAGTGAGAGTGTTAGGGCCAGTGAGTAAAATTGATGTGTATGCAGAAAAACATAATCCAGAAGTAATAGTAATTGCTGTTCCGTCGGCGAATAATGAAGAAATGCAACGAATAGTTGAACTGGCTGAAAAAACTCGGCTTCCTGTCAGAACTTTGCCAAAAATTAATGAAATGATTTCTAACAAAGCCTCGATTAAAGAATTACGGGATGTATCAATTGAAGATCTTTTGGGTCGTGAAAAGGTTGAATTAGATTGGTCATTAATCCAAAAAGGTATTACCAATAAAACTGTAATGGTGACAGGGGGAGGCGGATCAATAGGATCAGAATTATGCAGACAAATATCAACTCTCAATCCAAAAAAATTAATTATATTTGAAAGAAGCGAGTTTAATCTTTATAAAATTCTTGAAGAGTTATCTGACTATAAGGACAGGTTTATAATTGAAGGTGTATTGGGAGATATTTGTGACAAGATTAAAATAGAAAATACATATAAATCCCATCTGCCTCAATTAGTTTTTCATGCTGCAGCATATAAACATGTACCTATGCTGGAAATGCAGTCCAGAGAAGCTGTACGAAACAATGTTCTCGGAACAGTTTTTGCCTCCAACGCGGCAGAAAAATATGGAGTAGAAAAATTCATATTTATATCTACAGATAAAGCGGTAAATCCAGCAAATGTATTAGGTGCAACCAAACGATTGGGTGAGATGTATTGTCAATTAAAGAATGAAAATAGTCAGACCAGTTTTGTTATAGTTAGATTCGGCAATGTATTGGGTTCAGATGGTAGTGTTGTGCCGTTATTTCAAAAACAGATAAACAATGGGGGGCCGGTTACTGTTACACATCCTGATATTTCACGTTACTTCATGACGATACGCGAATCCTGTCAATTAATATTGCAGTCCGCGTTAATGGGCGCCGGGGGGGAAATTTATGTATTGGATATGGGCAACCCAGTGAAGATACTTTATCTCGCTGAGCAAATGATTTTATTGTCCAATACAGCAACATCTAGTGATATTGAAATAAGGATTACAGGACTTCGTCCCGGGGAAAAACTATCCGAAGAATTGTTTTATGAAAATGAAAAAATGTCGGAGACTGTTCATAATAAAATTTTGCTAGCCAGACATCTGCAAGTATTTACTAAAGATTTGAGTAAAATTATAAATCAGTTAGAAAAAGCAAGTGATGATTGTGATCAGAAACAGATAAAGGTAATCTTAAATAAAATAGTTCCATTCGGTGAAATTAATAATACATATAACGATAATGTTATTTCTATCAAGCAAGGTTAATTAAAATGATAATTCAAAAGGCTGTTTTTCCAGTAGCAGGATTGGGTACACGATTTTTACCGGCCACCAAGGTAATACCCAAAGAAATGTTGCCTATAGTAGATAAACCTATTATTCAATATGCGACAGAGGAAGCTATAAACGCCGGAATAAAGGAATTAATTTTTGTTATTTCTAAAACAAAAATGAGTATTAGAGATCATTATAGTGAAGCACATGAGCTAAATGCTGAATTACTCAAAAAAGAAAAACATGATTTGGTGCAAATGGTTTCTGATGTGGTTCCCTCTGGAATTCAGTGTTTCTATGTTAATCAGCCACAAGCGTTGGGATTAGGACACGCAGTATTATGTGCCAAAGAGTTGGTAGGGAATGAGCCTTTTGCTGTCGTATTACCCGATGATATGATCGATGATAATTCCAGGGGCTGTCTAAGCCAAATGGTTGATGTATATCAGCATAATAAGACCAGTATAGTTGCTGTCGAAAATGTCGATCCATTAGAAACTGACAAGTACGGAATAGTCAGTGCAGAACCGGTAACAAATTCATTACATAAAATATTTGATCTTGTCGAAAAACCATCTCCTGAAGAATCGCCGTCATCTATGGCAGTTGTTGGACGTTATATTCTGACTTTATCTATTTTTAATCTACTCGAAAATCTTGAAAAAGGTGCTGGTGGAGAGATTCAATTAACTGATGGGATCAAAAAATTACTTGAAATGGAAACTGTGTTGGCCTATGAATTTTCTGGTACGCGATACGATTGTGGATCTAAGCTAGGTTACTTGAAGGCAAATTTAAATTATGCCTTAAAAGATCCCGATATTCGTTCTGATTTGCTAGAGCACATTGCAAACTTAAATGCTTCCTAATAACCTTCTTGTAGAGACTATGTTGCAATTGTTAGCATCTACATGAGTTTGATTTCGATATAGAGAGTTAAAATTCAATGCAAAACCCGGGTCAATTTTAAATGTAAATTAATAGAGCTTGTTGGAATTATTGCCTAAATATTACAAAATGATTCAAGTAAAAATGTCGAAGAATAAATTATGAGAGAGAAAATAATATGAGTGATAATGTGGAGTTTCCATCCGGATTAATTATTAAGGCTCCGAGAGAAGGTGCCCCGGATTTTGTAAAAGGGAGCATTTCTATTAAAAGAGAGGAACTAGTTAATTGGTTAAATCTAAAACAAGATGATTGGATTAATCTTGATATTAAAGTATCCAAGCAAGGCAAATGGTACACACAGGTTAATACCTGGAAACCAGAGGGGATCAAGGCGGCTCCCAAAGAAGAACCAACCAAGGTGATCGAAGACGACAAACTTGATGATCTACCTTTTTAAACATTTCTATAGATAACAATATATAGACCTATACCAGGAAGTGATGGCTGGACCCCTTATTAAATCTGGAGATTTTTCTTAAATTTAAGGTATCAACATACAGTCTGCTAATGAGTAACCATCGTCTAAGCAATCCAGGTGAGGATTCCGTAGAAATAATTAAA
>JBNMOP010000074.1:0-13631 GCA_051275005.1 Gammaproteobacteria bacterium
AAATTTTGGCAACCGTTCTTCCCATAAAATAAATCTGTCCCCTTTAATTCTTTATCTGCCGCGAGATTGGGAGCTGCTATGTCTATGAATCTATTTCGCTGCGCTCATATTTTAGCCAACTGAATTTTGCCTGTTATTAAGGCCGTTATGTTCCAACCAGATTTTGGTATGAAATAAGTAATAACGCTTTACGTTATTACTGCGTAGCGTTACTATTCATAAATGATTGTTTCATTCAACTGTGCTGAAACAGAAAAGCTTTCGAAAGGACGTAGAGTTAGACGTTTCATAAATTTCGAGAGAGTCGCTCTGCGAAAGCTCCGTCAACTTCAAGTTTCAGAAAAATTAGCTGATCTTAAGGTTCCGCCGGGAAATAGACTGGAAGCACTTAAAGGGAAACGGAAAGGCCAGCATAGCATTAGAATTAACGATCAGTATCGCATTTGTTTTCGCTGGACTACTGCTGGCGCAATAAATGTCGAAATCGTAGATTACCATTAGGAGTAGAACATGAGAAAACTAACGCCGGTAACCCCTGGTGAATTACTGAAAGAAGAATTCCTCGAGCCTATGGGTATCACCCAGTATCGTCTTGCAAAAGAGATCGAAGTGCCTGCTCAGAGAATTGGAGCTATAGTTTCTGGTAAACGTTCGATTACGGCAGATACAGATTTGCGGTTATGTCGTTTCTTTGGACTTTCGAATGGCTATTGGCTTAGAGCACAAGCAGCGTTTGACATCGAAGTTGCGCAAGAAGAGCTTGCAAACGAACTCAAACATATCCAGCCTTGGAAGCATGACAATACACGAGTGGGTCAAAGAACATAACAATTAAATCAATAAAGACGCCGCAAGTGGAATTAAAGGGGACAGATTTATTTTATGGGAAGAGCTGTTGCTAAAATTTCTAATAAATAAATCTGTCCCCTTTATTTTTACGACAAGATGATCGAAGAAGTATATCAAACAGTCAGTGAAATTGAACGACTTAATGGAAGAGGCTAGAAAAGTAAGAAAATCTATTAAAGCCTTAGTTGTTATGAATAATGAATCAGGTCAATACTGCACACCAATTAGTGCCGAACCAAAATTGTCACGACCCTGCTGATTTGAGAATTCACGGTCTCGTAATACGAAACTGAAGGACAGAAATACTGGATATTTGAAATGACCAAACCCAAGGATAATCCCGCCTCCGGCATCCCAGATAAAATTTCTTTTCGTTACAGAATGACTATCAGTAAATGTATTACCATCTAAAAAGATATTTTGCGCAACACCTCTTCCCTGTATTTCAGCAAATAGCATCCAGTCAAACCTGTCTTTACGTATATGTGTCATGGCTTTGTTACCCGACAAACCAGGTTGTATTCTTAATGGTAATTCATGCTCAGGTAAATAATTTCCCATGCGCAGGGCAATACCTGCACTGGCATCGGTGAAGACATTCCCTAGGTTGAGCCCTGTACGTGTAATGAGGTCTGTTTTTATCACTTCAGTTTCAAACAGTGGCGTAAACCAGCTGCGTCGAAATTTGATCAATATAGCGGGTTCATTCCTAAGCTGGAATTTCCAGCCCTGAGGTTTGGGATCACCAATAATCGAATGATTTAGTTTCTGGATTTCCTCACCCAGCGCTGCAGGTCCGATGATGCCAAAATTGATTGCTATCCCATCTTCGACACCGGGTCTATTGATGGTGGTTGAGAGTTCCCCATAGATCCAGCCTGCATAGGGTCTGTCATTCGTTTGTAAGTCAGGTAATAAAAAAAATTCGGGAGTATATATATTGTGGCCAATAGCGAACTCATATGATCGGATTTTCGATAGGTCTGATTTTGTGCTGAACCGGTCTATAAATCTATACCATGGGTTATCCTTATCGTTCTCCAGACCAAAGCTTAGACGCAGGCCGTTTGTATAATGTCTGTCCTGTCCTTTTGGAACATAAATATCATTTTCGCTAATTATCGTGAAATAAGCTGGAGATTGGCTTATACAAACTGCGGGGTAAGTGCTCAATAGAGACGTGATAAGTAGTGATTTTATTGTTCTTCGTATCATGGCATACATAAGATGTTTAATTGGTATTTTGTAACACTCTTGTAATATTTCAACCGTATAAGATGTTGTAACATAAGAATATTTCAATTTAAGGAATCACGTCTTTGGGAAACTCTATTTTCAATATTCACTTAAGCTTTACAAGTATTGTCAGTGCTACTAGACAGTGACCGATGCAGATATAATCCAGACTTTGTTATCTTGCGTAGTAAGACAATGTGTTGTTGCGTTGGCAATGGTCGATAATATTCGCTGTGCCCGCCAGGAAATTTAATCCGAGATGTTAGCTTATAACTTAACTTTTGTATCCCCTGCACTAAAACTGGTTAAACCAGGCAATAGTCATAATGTCTGATATGAAACCTGAATCAATCCTGGGTAATTTTAATTCGCCTTCTGCAGTTAGGCACAGGAATATCCGACACATAAAAGACGTTGTTATGCGTTATATAATGACTGCGGGTGGTATCAGCGTCATTGTTGCTATCGTTTTGATAGCAATTTATCTCGTCTGGGTTGTGATTCCTTTGTTCTTACCTGCTCATCTTGCAAAAATGGCGTCCTATTCTATTCCCGCAAATCCAGGTGAGCAGACGTTTTACTATGCCATAGAAGAACAACGTGAAGTGGGTATGCGTGTTTCTGACAGCGGCAGGGTCGTCTTTTTTAAGACCAAATCCGGTGAAGTTTTACTCGAAGAGAACTTGCTGGCGAATGTAGATGCTGCTGTTTCGTCATTTTATATTGGTGATCCAACCGAACGATTAATTGCATTTGGGCTGGATAATGGTGGCGTACTGTTATCACAACATAATTACAGCGTTAGTTACCCGGGCGATGTAAGGCAAATAAGTCCGTCTGTTTTGGGTTTGTTTGATGGCGAGGTAATTCAAATTGATGCCCAATACAGACCAATTACAAGGCTTGCTGTTCAATCCAATGAGGACCAAACAACAATAATTGGCTATGCCAATGGTTCGCAATTGCAGTTGGTAAATTTAACACGGGAAACCGGGTTTTTAAGCGATGAAGTCACTGTCGTTCGAATAGATCAATTGATTGCCGTTGAAACTGAAGTGGACCACATGATTATCAATATTGAACAGAATGAATTATTTTTTTCAGACAAACAAGGATACTTATATTATTACAATATCAGTAATAAGGAATCACCCAGACTGTTGCAAAGAGTTAGGGCAGTAGAAGAAGGCGTAGCAATTACGTCACTGGAATTTTTAAGTGGTGGGATTTCAGTGATGGTCGGGCATTCAGATGGCAATATTAGTCAGTGGTTCCCTGTAAGAGATGTGAATAATAACTATACTCTCGAAAAAATCAGGACATTCGACTCACAGCGTAGTCCAATCAAACAGATCGTCCCTGAGTATTACAGAAAAGGCTTTATGGCCCTGGATGCGGATGGCAGCTTGGGTATTTATCATGCTACCGCCCACAGAACAATCAAATTACAAAAGCTAAGTCCGAATATTGATGCGAAATTAGCGATCAGCCCCAGGGCAAATGCGCTACTAATTGAAAATTCAGACGGTAGTGTAGATTTTTGGGAACTTGACAATGAACACCCTGAGGTATCATTTAGCTCGCTGTGGGGAAAGGTATGGTATGAAAGCCGGGAAAAGGCGGAATATATCTGGCAGTCCTCATCGTCCAGTAGTGATTTTGAACCTAAATTCAGTCTGACCCCTTTGGCATTTGGGACATTAAAGGCATCATTTTATGCCATGTTGTTTGCCATACCCTTGTCAATTATGGGCGCAATATATACCGCCTATTTTATGTCACCTGGAGTGCGTAATTTTGTAAAGCCTACGATTGAAATCATGGCTGCTCTACCCACAGTAATTCTGGGTTTTCTTGCAGGATTGTGGTTTGCGCCACTGGTCGAGGCATATCTGCCCGCCATGTTTTTAATGTTCATTGTCATACCCGTAGCAATCCTGATAACAGCCTATGGGTGGCGTTGCCTGCCTGAAAAAATCAGATTAATAATACCTGCAGGTTATGAGTCGTTAATTTTAGTCCCTGTTATTGTTCTCACTACTTTAATCGTTTTTTGGTCTAGTCAACCTATAGAACTATGGTTGTTTGATGGAAATTTACCATTATGGATGTCACAGGAATTAGGCATATCTTATGATCAACGGAACTCCTTTGTCGTGGGTATAGCTATCGGTTTTGCGGTAATCCCTACGATTTTTTCCATAAGTGAGGATGCAATATTTGGTGTGCCAAGGCACCTGACCACGGGTTCCCTGGCATTAGGGGCGACGCAATGGCAAACCATGATTCTGGTCATATTGCTTACCGCCAGTCCGGGGATCTTTTCTGCCATAATGATCGGACTGGGCAGGGCCGTAGGCGAGACTATGATTGTTGTAATGGCGACAGGCAATACGGCAATTATGGATCTCAATATTTTTGAAGGTTTTCGTGCCTTATCTGCAAACATTGCCGTTGAAGTGCCGGAATCAGAGCTGGGCAGCACCCATTATCGGATTTTATTTCTCGCCGGACTGGTACTCTTTATGGCGACATTTTTCTTTAACACCATTGCAGAAGTTGTCAGACAGCGCCTTCGAGTCAAATACAGCAACTTATGATTATTAAAGACCTGAAATCCTGGTTTAAATCGGGAGCACCATATATCTGGCTAAATGCTGGCGCAGTAAGCGTATCGGTATTAATGGTTGTTGGTTTACTCGCTTTAATTGCATTTCTAGGTTTAAGCCACTTTTGGCCGAGCAAAGTTGCTGAATTCCAGTTTACCGAGGTTGATGGCACGGTTGTGAATATTATAGGTGAGATCGTAGACCGTGAAAGCGTACTACGTTCCAGAATGCCGGAAGAGGACTTCAGAATACCGGCGGACATTGAGATTATTGATCGCAATCTGATTAAAACAGGTAACCGGGATTTTCTCGGATTAGATTTCAGGTGGGTATTGGAATTGGCTATGTCAGATATCCACTATCCAGAATCTATAATGGTGGTGGAGAGAATGGAGTGGGGAAATCTTTACGGTTATTTGGCATCAATTAAACGTAATGGCGAAATTATAGCCATAGACAACGGTGAGCTATGGGACGAGTTTAAAACCTTAACCTCACAAAGTCAGGCTATACATAATAAAATTGAAATTATAGAAAAAGACCTGATAGGTGACATTAATTTTCGGATGGAGAGATTGCGTCTTAGGCAGAGGGTTCTGCTCGGGCAGGAAAATGATGCAGAGGTACAATTGGCACTAATTGAAAATGAGCAGAGACAACTTGATGACGAATATGAATCTTTCTCCTCTGAGCTTGAAGATTTATATGAAGAATTAAATAAATTCAGTTTTGTTACACGCATTGCAGATGGAAATGAAGTTGAAATTCCCCTGGCTCAGGTGTTCAGGGCATATCGACCAAATGCTATGGGAATACTGGATAATATCGCTTTTTATTTCGCCAAACTTTGGGAATTTGCCACTGATGATCCCAGAGAAGCGAATACTGAAGGAGGTATATTCCCCGCAATATTTGGGACCGTCATTATGGTCCTAATAATGGCTATGCTGGTTACCCCGTTTGGTGTCATCACTGCGGTATATTTACATGAATATGCCAAACAAGGACCCTTGGTAAGGACAATTAGGATTGCAGTAAATAATCTTGCTGGTGTCCCTTCGATAGTATATGGCGTATTTGGACTGGGATTTTTTGTCTATTTTGTCGGCGGTAATATTGATGAGTTATTTTTTTCAGCATCCCTGCCATCACCAACATTTGGAACCCCTGGTTTACTATGGGCATCACTAACGCTGGCAATACTGACAGTACCGGTTGTGATTGTATCGACAGAGGAGGGTCTGTCCAGGGTACCAAGAGCTATTCGTGAAGGTAGCCTGGCATTAGGGGCAACCAAGGCAGAGACCCTGATTCGCACAGTATTACCAATGACAGCGCCAGCAATGATGACTGGATTAATTTTGGCCATCGCCAGGGCCGCTGGGGAAGTTGCGCCATTGATGCTAGTGGGTGTGGTAAAACTTGCGCCATCATTGCCTTTGGATGGTAATTTCCCCTATGTTCACTTTGAACGTAAATTTATGCACCTGGGATTCCATATATATGATGTAGGTTTTCAGAGCCCAAATGTAGAAGCAGCCAGACCTCTGGTTTATGCGACTGCGCTGCTGTTAGTGTTAATTATTATCGTTTTAAACTTGGCAGCTATCCATATAAGAAATAAGCTTAGGGAGAAATATCGTGCTACAGAACAGCACTAAAAATTCAGATGAGCAGGTTATGAGCAAATTAGAAGACGGTCAACAACATCATGGCGTGCCGACGCATGCTATCGATCCCCGTGTGATTAACTATCATACGAATTCATTAAAAGATGAAGAAATTTGTATTGAGGTTAAAGACTTTAATTTTTTTTATGGTGACAACCAGGCATTAAAAAATGTAAATATAATAATTCCTAAACAAAGGGTCACCGCCTTCATTGGACCCAGTGGTTGCGGAAAATCAACCTTGCTTCGGTGTTTTAATAGAATGAATGACTTGATTGACAATGTTCGCGTTGAAGGCGATATGAATCTGTATGATTTAAATATTTTTGATAAATCTGTAAATGTATCTGAATTACGACGTCGTGTAGGAATGGTGTTTCAAAAACCAAACCCTTTTCCAAAATCAATATATGAAAATGTCGCTTATGGATTGCGCATACAGGGAATTAAGAATAAAAGGGTGTTGGATGCAGCTGTTGAAAAATCCTTAAAAGATGCCGCATTGTGGAACGAAGTAAAAGATCGTTTGGATGATAATGCAATGGGTTTGTCGGGGGGGCAGCAACAAAGGCTGGTAATCGCCAGGGCCATCGCGATTGAACCTGAAGTGTTATTGTTAGATGAGCCAGCCTCTGCATTAGATCCTATTTCTACCCTAAAAATTGAAGAATTGATCTATCAGTTAAAAGCAGATTATACGATAGTTATTGTGACTCACAACATGCAACAAGCAGCGCGCGTGTCAGATTATACTGCGTACATGTATTTGGGTGAGCTGATTGAATTTAATGATACGAGCACATTATTCACCAAACCAAAAGAGAAAATGACGGAAGATTACATAACTGGCCGGCTCGGTTAGGAAAAAAGCAATTTGGAGTATTTATGAATATACAACAACATATTTCCAAGGAATTTGATAACGAACTTGAAACTATCCGTAGCCATGTCCTGGAAATGGGTGGGCTGGTAGAGGAGCAACTAACCGGTGCGATAACCGCTTTGATTGAGTCAGATATGGAGTTAGCAGAAAAAATCATCAATACTGAATACAAGGTAAATCGGCACGAGGTATCTATCGATGAGCAGTGTATTCAGATTCTGGCAAAGCGACAGCCAGCCGCAAAAGATTTAAGATTGATAATGGCAGTGATTAAGGCCATTACGGATCTTGAAAGAATTGGGGATGAGGCACAAAAGATTGGAAAAATGGCACTCATTTTATCTGAAAAACAAGGGCCAAAGTCTTATTATACTAGCATCAAGGCCATGGGTAACCACATTATACATATGGTTCATGATGCACTGGATGCCTTTGCTCGTATGGATTCCAATGCTGCGTTAGAAGTAGCTAGCCGAGAACCAGAGTCGGATGATCAATATGTCGCAATCCTTAGACAGCTAATTACTTATATGATGGAAGACCCTCGTAGCATTAGTAGTTCTATGGATGCAATTTGGACGGCCAGGGCTATGGAAAGGATCGGTGATCACGCAAGAAATATATGTGAATACGTTATTTATTTTGTGGAAGGGAAAGACGTTAGGCATATAACCATCGAACAAATGGAAAAGGAATTAAACCAAAAATAATAATTTACGCTGCTTTATAAGGGGCCCTCACTTTTACTCATTGTCCTGATTTGAAGAAGCTTTAAATATTGTTGTTAGTTAACTATAGTAATATTTATGAATTCACCAAAACTTAATAATCCGGAATTATATATTAACCGAGAACTCAGCATGCTAGAGTTTAATCGGCGGGTTATTGAACATGCTAATGATGAAACTGTACCACTATTGGAACGATTAAAATTTCTAAGTATTTCCAGTACAAATCTTGACGAATTTTTTGAAATTCGTGTGGCTGGCATTAAACAGCAGTTAAAATATGGTTCCGTGCAAAAAGGCCCTGATAATATGACGCCTTCCATGGTGATGGAAAATATTAGTTCCAAGACTCACGTCCTGATTGAGGAACAATACAGGGTGTTGAATGAAGGTATTATTCCAGCGCTAGCGAAACAAAAAATACGTGTATTGAGACGCGCATCCTGGAAGCCATCCGTATCCAGATGGGTGAAACGTTATTTTAATAACAGCGTGCTACCTGTACTAAGTCCCATAGGCCTGGATCCTGCGCATCCTTTTCCCCGGGTGTTGAATAAAAATTTATATTTTATAATCTCGCTGGAAGGCAAAGATGCCTTTGGCAGAGAAACGGATCTTGCGATTGTGCAGGCGCCAAGATCATTGCCCAGGGTTGTTCAGGTGCCGACAGCGCATACAACAGGCGCAAATGATTTTGTATTACTGTCATCAATTATTCATGCCTTTGTAAGTGATTTGTTTCCTGGTATGAAAGTAACCGGTTGTTATCAATTTAAGGTTACCAGAGATAGTGATCTCTTTGTTGATAGCGAAGAGGTTGATGATTTATTAAGAGCACTGGAAGGTGAATTACCATCAAGAAGATTTAGTGATGCAGTTAGACTTGAAGTCGCTGATAATTGCCCTGCTGATTTAAGTAATTTTCTATTAAAAAAGTTTGAGTTAGATGAGGCTGATTTGTATCAGGTTAATGGGATGGTGAATCTAAATAGATTAATGGCTATTGTCGAGCTTGCTAACAGACCTGACCTGTTGTATCCAGGATTTACGCCGCATACTCCTCCGAGGTTATTGAATTCCAGGAATATTTTTGACGCACTTCGACATGGAGATATTCTCCTGCATCACCCGTTCCAATCATTTTCACCAGTAGTCGATTTTGTGAGACAAGCGGCCCATGATCCTAATGTCTTGTCTATAAAACAAACGCTGTATAGAACAGGGATTGATTCAGCCATAGTTGAGTCACTTAAAGATGCCGCGCGTATAGGTAAGGAAGTGACAGTGGTGATTGAATTACGGGCAAGGTTTGATGAAGAAACAAATATTGAAATGGCAAATGAGTTACAAGATGCAGGGGCGCATGTTGTCTATGGCATCGTAGGTTATAAAACCCATGCGAAAATGTGTATGGTGATACGCAGGGAGGGTCGGACATTAAGGCGATATATACATCTGGGCACAGGAAATTATCATTCCAGGACGGCACGACTGTATACAGATTATGGCCTGCTTACATGTGATAAGGAAGTTGGGCTGGATGTAAATCGTTTGTTTATGCAGTTGACTGGCCTGGGCCGGGCTGGAAAATTAAAAAAACTTTTACAGTCTCCCTTTACCCTGTTCAATCGCATGTTGGAACTGATAGAGGCTGAAGCTAAAAATGCCCGTGCCAAAAAAGACGCACGAATTATTTTAAAATTGAATGCCCTCGTCGATCCGAACTTGATCCAGGCCTTATATAAGGCATCTCAGGCTGGGGTAAAAATTGATCTTATAGTACGAGGCATGTGTTGTTTGAGACCTGGTATAAAAGGTGTGTCTGAGACTATCCATGTTCGATCTATAATAGGAAGATTTTTAGAGCATACACGTGTATTTTATTTTTATAATGGTGGTGAGGCGTTGATTTTTTGTTCCAGTGCGGACTGGATGCCACGGAATATGCATGCGCGGGTTGAGGTTGCTTTCCCTATTGATGAAAAAAGACCGAGGGATAAAATCTATAATTTTGGATTATTAAACTATCTGACCGATAACTCGCGCGCATGGATATTGCAAAGTGATGGGGCGTATAAACGGGTTAAGACATCGGGCACAAAAACCAAGTCAGCACAACAAAAAGCGTTAGAGTATTTTTGTGATTGATTGCGTAGAATTTATAAGAAGATTTTATGTTTCTACCATGTAAAAATAATTAATCGGAAAAATATTCTAATTTATACCCAACAGATTTCATATATCCTGCCTCTTGTTCAAGGTTGGTCTTTGTTAAAGGATTATTGTCCAGCCATTTGGTCGGAAATCTCAACAATATTTTTTCATTATTAGTAGTTAGTGATATTTTTGGTAGAGAGGCATATAGACGACTACGGTTGAAGAGAATCGCAAGACGCAGGATTAGGCAAAGCTGGATGAGTTTATTTTTATCTTCAGTTGAGACAAGATTGAGTTCTTCCAATGGGAACTTTCTCCTATGACACCGAACCAGAAAGGCGAGTTTGCCTTGTTCCTCTCTTGAAAACCCGTCTATATCAGAATTCGCAATAAGATAAGCACCATGCCTATGATATTGTGCATGGGCAATAAACAAACCGATTTCATGAAGGTATGCCGCCCATTCTATAAATTTTTTATCAATATTTTCATCAAGGTCCCAGCGTGTTGATAGTTGTTCAAAAAAACCAAGCGCTGTAATGAGTACGCGCTCTGACTGTTCGGAATCCAACTTATATTGATTCGCCATTTCTGAAACGGTTTTGTCACGTATATCTTGATCATGAAACCGACCTCGTAAGTCATATATTAATCCTTCCCGTAGAGCGCCATCTGATATTGCCAATTGTTCTACCCCAAAAGCCTCAAAGATTCCGCATAGCACCGCTAGCCCTCCAACAAAAACGGGTCGGCGGCTCTCAGATAAACCGGGAAGAATAATCTTATTTATCTCGCCAAATTTAATGATTTCATTTTTTAATGTGTCAAGGGCTGTCCTGGTAACTCCACTGTTGCACCATCCTTTGTTTACGACGATAGTATTTATAGCCTTGATAGTACCTGATGAGCCTATGGTATTTATCCAACCGATTGATTCGTAACTGGCATGAATAGCGCCAAGCTCCTGTCGAACGGCAAGAATGGCTTTATGCATGCTCTTGTTGGTAATCTTGCCGGAGCCAAAAAACCGCTTCGTCATATTGACACATCCAACATAGAAACTTTCCATCTTGTATACGTCAAAACCTTTGCCAATAATCAGCTCAGTACTTCCTCCTCCAATATCAATTACCAGGCGTTTGTCTTTGTCATCGAAAACAGAATGTGCAACGCCGAGATAAATTAATCGTGCTTCTTCTCGACCAGAAATTATATCGATACGGTGACCGAGTGCTTTGTTGGCATTATTTAAAAATTGAATACCATTATTGGCCTGTCGCAGTGTATTCGTACCAACCGCCCTGACATTAACGTGTGGAATTTCGCGAATGCGTTGACTAAATTCCTGTAAACATTCAATTCCTCGTTGAATGGAGTCCTCAGAAAGATTATCGTTTTCATCCAGACCTGAGGCCAGTCGTATCATTTTTTTTATTCGGTCAACAATCTGGATCCTGTCATTTGCATAGGTGGCAACGATCATATGGAAGCTGTTCGATCCCAGGTCAACCGCTGCAAATGTTTCTAGAGGTTCATTTGTCATGTTACAGGTTATACTTTATGCGTTAATTAATTAGGGGAATATTATGGGATCTGATCAAAATCACCAACTAATCATTATGCGTCACGCTAAATCTGATTGGGTGAAGGGTAATAAGCATGACTTTGATCGATCTTTATCAGAAAGAGGAAATCGTGATGCAAAAAAAGTTGCACTATGGATAGTTGAGCAGAATTTAATGCCTGATATTATTGTCGTATCACCCGCCAGAAGAGCAAAAGAAACTGCCGATATTGTTTGCAATATATTAGGGTTTGATTATAAAAATATTCATTGGACTGATGCTATCTATGAAGCAAGACTCGGTGACCTACTTAAGATTCTAGAGGATAAGGCAAAACAACATAAGACTATTCTTGTGATTGGCCATAATCCAGGTATGGATAATTTATTATGTTACTTGTCAGAAAATGAACCTGAATTCACACCTTCCGGGAAATTGCTTACAACATCTGCTATTGCGGTACTTGAATACAAAAATAGATGGGTCGAAACTGAGCCACAATCTGCGACATTAATTAGTTTAATACGACCAAAGGAGTTATGAAACTAACATAAAATCACTTCACGGCAACGATATACGCTATCCAGCTATCATCGGCTTCGCCCCTTAACGTCCGATAAAATTCTCCGTTTCCCTCACCGTCCTCTCCTGTACCTTCCCAGTATACATATGGTTTGAATCCAGCGTCCGCTAACATCTCTGTAATTTCTGGTAGTGTCCATACTCTCCAATCGTATGTATAGGCTTTTTTTATTTTTGAGCCATCATCGAATTTAAAATGAATGTGAAATAATCCATCTCCAGTGATTGGGTTATATTTATGCTGATCCCAGGTATAGGTAAAATCGTCATATTCTGTATCTTCTTCCAATTCCTTTATGGCCTCAGGGCCTCCAAAACTATCCAGGAAAAAAATTCCACTCTCAGAGAGATTATTATAAATATGTCTATAATAGTTAGTCATAGTTTGCCTGTCTTTAAAAATCCAGTAACTAAAATTCATGGCCAGGACAATATCCATGTTTTCTGTGTTTGTTGTGGTTACATCACCACGAATTATATTGATTCGTTCATGTTGTAGTTTATTAAGTTTATTTAGTTTGTTCTTTTTTCCCCAATCCAGCACATCCTGGTCAATGTCAACACTATAGGCGATATTAGATTTTCGCCTGCGCACCCATTCACAAGATGTATTCATTGTGCCGCAAAAATCCTCGCGTAAATGTTTTGCTCTCTTCCCGCGGATTTCTTTGTAAGTATCGTCAACAAAATCAATTTCTGATTCCACGCACTGGACAGAATCCTCATAAAGTATATGAATATCTGCTTTATCAGCCTTGGTAATCTTGACTTTATTATGTTTAATATTTTTCTTTGTCTTTCCCATTACTGCTACCTTTGTTTTTTATCTAAATATTAGTTTCATTATACAGATATACTATCGTTATGGTGTTAAGAGAAATGCAAATATGAGTTGGTGGGGAAAAGTAATTGGCGGCACCTTTGGATTTATGATTGGTGGCCCGTTAGGGGCATTAATGGGCGCAGCATTTGGCCATAATTTTGATCAGGGCCTGCAAGGAATGTCGGCCGGTAATGGAAATTATCAAGACAAGCAATTTAGGATACAAACGGCTTTTTTTACTGCCACATTTTCTGTAATGGGACATGTCTGTAAGGCAGACGGTACAGTTTCTGAAGATGAAATAAATGCTGCAAAACAGGTTATGGATCATATGGCGCTTAATCCAGACCAAAAAAAAGCCGCCATGGCATTATTCAATGAAGGTAAGAAAACTAATTTTCCTTTAGACGATGTTTTAGTTCAATTAAGAAATGAGATTGGTCACCGACTGACATTAAAAAGGATGTTCCTGGAAATTCAATGTCTTGCGGCCGGTGCCGATGGCACAATTCATCCAAATGAAAAACAA
>JBNMOP010000075.1:0-13627 GCA_051275005.1 Gammaproteobacteria bacterium
ATCGACTGTACAATGAATCGCTTCTGGCAGCCCTTCGCCACCAACGGTATGTAATGCCTGATCCACATCATCTAAAGCAAATACGTGGGTACACATTTCTTCCAATGGGTATTTCCCTGACGCGATAATATGAATTGCCATCTCAACCGATTTAAAACTATGTCCACGCATTCCCTGAACCGTCAGAAAACGTTTAATCAGCAGATCACTCTCAAATTCTGGAATTGGACGGAATTTACTCCCACCAAATACTATCCTTCCTTGTATGCGAGCAAGCTTTATCGCCGAAACTATCGTCTCTGGCCCACCTGAAGCACAGTCAATAACAAGATCGGCCATCTCACCATTGGTTATTTCGTGGACAGTCTCGATAATGTCAACTTTATCGGCCTCCAGGGTATGGTGTGCACCGAGTTTTTTGGCGAGCGCCAGCCTGCGCTTATCAGCGGGTGTCGATAATCCGCTAACGATGATACACGCGGCACCTGCTTCCTTTGCCGCCACCACACAGGCCAGGCCTTGTTGTCCTGGGCCCTGAATAACAACTATTTCACCAATACTCGCCTTCCCTTGTAGATAAGCCCATTCAATGCCATTTCCCAGAGGTAATGCCAGTGTTGCCAACTTATCTGGGACGTGTTCGGGGACTTTATGTAATACAACATTGGGATGTAAATACTGATATTGACTATAACCACCCCATAGTGATGGCTCTATGGAGATTGGAGTGGATCCATAGCGCACTGTGCCATCTTTATTTAGTGTATCGGTTTCGCTGCATAATCTGTAATCAGCAGTACGGCAGTATTTGCAGTGACCACAAGGCAAATATTCCTCTAAAGCAACTCTATCACCTTCTTTAAAGCCCATTCGTCTCGCGGCATCTTTCCCCAGGCGATCAATATACCCCACCGCCTCGTGCCCAAGGATCAACGGACCTTTGCTTTGCGGATATTTTTTGTAATAAGGCCAATCACTGCCACAGATGCCACTTTTTTCAACCTTAAGTAATCCAGCATCGGCAGCAATTTCTGGAAATTCGAATTCACGTACCCTGGTGTCGCCAACATCATATGAAACGGCTGCTTTAAACATTATTCAATGTTCCCTTAAATTATTTTATGCGAAAAGACTATAGCAAGAATATCAGGTGCCAGGTGATAATCAAAGAATCTAATTATATGATAAAACCCTAAACTGAATTATATTGAGGTATGATCAACACCTTCTGTCACGACAAATGCATTAGCTTTTTCTTCATAAAAAGTCTTATCAACGGGTAGTGTAAACGAGGCCGAACGAACCCGGTGGGTTACGGTCTCAAGTCCGGGAGGTGACGTGCCATTTTTCTGTAAAGCTTGTGCTGATTGAAACAGGCGTCTACGCGCCATCATGATCGCTGCATCTGTTGATACCAGGTGTTCCTTTTCCCGGTTTTGTAATGAGCCCATGCTTTCCTGCAATGAAGCATCCTGCATCGCGATACCCATGATGCCGCTGTAAGTACGGCCTGATTTTTGTGCATTTCGATCCATTAGGTAATCATTTTCTTTATTCATAACTGGACGGAATGTCCCGGGAACCAGCTCAACATGCATGCCTCCCCCTTTTCCTATGGTTTGTAATTCATCCTCTGTTAATGCACGAGTAGGATGATAAGTAAGTGACCATGCAAAATTATTTTCATCATCTATTGGTACCCAGGCATGACCATTCAAGGCGTTGTCACCGTAGGGTGGAATCATAGTCCACCATGGCATTATCCATTGGGATACGCGCCAGTAATATTCTCCCTCATCTGCATTTCGTCTGGCACCTATAAGCAGACCACCATCTGATTCCATCACCTCAAATTTTGGCGTCCTATCTGCTTGAAAGTGTGCACCTTTGGTATTTTTATGCAGCGGATCGGTATGCAATTCACCTGAATGCAAAAAGGATATATGACTTGAATCTATCCCGCCTTCCATGGCCTGCAGGTAATTACATTCCTGTGAGCGTTTTGCGATATACCGGTTTTCAGGTGGTAGTGACATCCACTCAAAATCAGGTAATTCCGGCTTCAAATCAGGAGGTCCCATATAGGCCCAAATCACCCCGCCTTTTTCAACACAGGGATAGGACGTCAATTTCATGCTTTTACATAGATCACTACCCGCCGGTTCAGATGGCAATTCAATACAGTTCCCTTCTACATCATATTTCCAACCATGATAGGGACAACGCAATCCCGACTCTTCGTTTCTTCCAAACCATAAGGAGGCGCCTCGATGTGCACAATATCGATCTATCAAACCTAGACGTCCCTCAGTATCACAAAACGCAATCAGCTCTTCGGAAAGTAACTTTACCCGTACTGGTGCACAATCTGGTCCTGGTAATTCTTCTGCCAGGAGAAACGGGATCCAGTAACGACGTATAAGCAATCCCATCGTGGTATCCGGGCCGGTATGAGTAATAAGATCAAGTTGCTCCAATTTGTTCATCGCGCAAATCTCCTGAGGATTGCAATAGTACTGGCGTAGATATATAAATTATTTTAAGGAATAAGTAACGTTACAGATATGATATAGATCAATAAATCAATTTTGTATTTTTATCCTTTCCTTTCATCAATCAAGGTATCTTTATCTTTAAGCATAAGCCTTAATTAACCGGAAAAAATATCAAATAACGCCACCAATTACAATAAAGAAAAATTTAAATTATATACGATTGCAAAGATGCTTTATAGATAAATTAAGTAACTCGATTATCTTTTTTATCCTGATTAAAATTTAAAAAATGTTGAGCAAGTAATACTATTAGCACTATCACCAAACCTATAGTTTTTTCACCAGGGGTTATCAATAACAATGCCCCAACAGCTAATGCAATACGATTTATTCGACCCATGTGTTTAAAACTATATCCGCGTATAGCTGCGGCAAGTGCTATAGCACCCACGGCAGCAGTAATAAAAGCAATAGCAATGTCAGATGCACTTCCTCTCATTAGTAAGCTTTCATCTAGTACAAATGCGAAGGGAATAATAAATGCCGCTATACCCAGCTTCATAGCTTCCCAACCGGTCTCCCATAATTTTGCGCCACTAATTGTGAGTGCGACATATACAGCTATGCACATTGGGGGGGTAAAGAAGGATGCAAGGCCCCAGTAGACTACAAATAGGTGAGCGGCAATATCAGATACACCTAACGCTATGAGCGCAGGTGCCAGTAGTGTTGCAAGTGTGAGATATGCGGGTATTGCATCCAGACCCATGCCAATAAACAGACTGGCTAATCCCACTAAGACCAGGGCCAAGATAAGGTTCCCATCTGATATATTTACTGCAAAGGTCGATAACTTGATGCCGACACCAGAAAATTCTAATGACCCAATCATTAATCCTACAGAAGCTGTAATAACCACGATGCCCACCCAACGGCCTACAGTCTGATTGCAGGCATCCAAAAATTTATCCCATGTCATCCATAACGATCGATCTCGTGTGATAAATCCGCTTAGCATTGCCACTACAGTTGCATAGATGCCCGCAATCTCGGGTGGGTAGGATTTAACAAATAGAAAGTAAAACAACGCACAAATGGGAATGATGTAATGAATTCCTTTGAAGAGCAAAGGTTTAAGCTTAGGTACTTCTTCTTTTGTTAAGAGTCGTACATCTTCTTTATGTGCCTCGAAGTGTACCGATGCGAACAGCACCAGATAATATAAGATTGCGGGTAATGCTGCTGCAACAACAATATCAACATAATCCACACCAATCCAGTCCGCCATGACAAAGGCGATTGCACCCATCACGGGCGGAAGGATCTGACCACCGGTTGAGGCAACAGACTCCACAGCCCCGGCAAATGCCGGCTTATAACCAATAGATTTCATCAGTGGAATTGTAAATACGCCAGTTGTGGCCACATTGCTGGATGGGGAACCAGATATTGAGCCAAACATGGCGCTGGCCATAGCTGCACCTTTTGCGGCACCTCCTTTGCTTCTCCCGGTTAATGCCATAGCAATATCTATAGACCACTGTCCCGCACCAATTACCTGCATCACCGCACCAAACATCAAATAGACCAAAATTATTGATGTTGCTATCTGCAATGGTTGTCCAAAAAAACCCGACTCACCAGCATAGGCGGCATAAAGCAATCGATCCATGGTCGCACCTGCACCGTAAAGTACACCAGGCAGGAATCGTTGATATACAGTGATGACAATAAAAAAAGCAATGACACAAACTAATGTAATACCCGCTGTTCGCCTAACCGCTTCGAGTATGGCAATACCCAATAACACGCCTAACACAATTCCTTTACTATCGAGAAAACCATACATCGCATAGAGGTCGAGGTTTTCATTAAAAAATATTACATAGCCATTACCCAATAAAAGTGCGGCAATAAAAAAATAATCATAGATAGGAACAGACTTTATGCTCCAACCACCGCCTGTGTTTTCAGTCTTTAATTTTTCCTGTTTACTAACGTATGCACGGGTAGTAAAAAAAATGATGAGCCCCGCGCACGTCAGACTAATTGCAGAATGTATTTGACTGGGAATAAACATGCCAAACCAGGCAGGAACATTTCCGACCACGATTAAGTGGTACATGATTATGAAAAAAGAAAATATTGCAGGAATTGATTTAGACATGCTTGGAAAGACAACTAAGCGCTGCTACAAGAATGATAATTTTGTAGCAGCGCTTTATTAATCACTAATCTTAGGAAAATATTACCAACGCCATAGGCCGCTGTTTTGAAATTGCGGTGCGATATTTTTTTCCCACTCTGCGGTTTCGATGTTAAATCCTATTGTATTCCCACGTAATTGAGGATCCTCAAAAACAATTTTACCCTGAACCATGGTCATAATTGGTTTGATAAAGGGTAACTCTTCCAGGGGTGCATCGATTACATCGTTATCCAACACAACAATATCAGCATATTTTCCAGGTTCTATGGAGCCTAGAACATCGCCTCTGTATATTGATGGTGAGGCCCATCGTGTCATCATTAATAACATAGTCATACGATCAGGAATCGCTTCCTCTGGAACACCCATGGCAATTTTTCCGTCCAAACTCCTTCTGGTCAGAAAGATATAACCATATTCAAACGGTGAGTTTCTGACACTTTGCTGGCTGCCAAACTCACTGATCATAGGTTTAATTCCGTTCTTTAACATGGTTGCGTAGGGGGCATATCTCCCTAAATATTCTTCGCCATAATCCCTTGCAATAACTGTGGCTACCTCTTCAGAGGCATCACAACTAAATGTTTGTCCTAACCGTGCTGCCCGTTCCACCTGATCCTGCCTGACCTGGTGACAGTGATCTGATTGCAGATTAAGGGATCGGATCTTCTCAAGACTAAGGCCTGATTGCTCAATGGCGTCCTGGTAATAATCCAGCGCCTTATCACCAGCAATGTGGTGACCGGCTATATTAAGTCCATTTTTAATTGCCGCCTTTAATGCCCGAATACGCAATATGCCTACTTCTGTTGCATCCGCCGTGCATCGCTCACGTTCTTTAATGTCCTCCCTGGCATTAATAGTGGTACACATAGCGATTGCACCACCGTCCATACTCACGGGGTTCATGCCTACATTCCATAGAAAATCAGAACCGTAACCCGCCTCGTCGTGGTAGTTTTCATAAAAGTCTTCTGGCCTGTCAGTAAAAATATGTGCCCAACCCAGGCTCCAGGCCCAACGTATGGGCATTTCCCCTTTGCGGTCCAGCATCAATGCAACCGTATATCCGTTTTTGGATTGCGCGTGTGTGCCGTGGGTCGTTATGCCGTTCTGGGCGTTTACCTGAAGGACAGACTTATATACCTCTGAATACCGCTCCATTTGTGTTTCCATTATCAGGTCGATGGCCACGGAGCGCGGAAAATCCACATACTGTCTGGACCAACCCAGTTCTTTACCTTCAGCTCCACCTACCCAATATACGTCAGGGATCTCGCGGCCAAAGTATTCTTCAAATTCCTCAATACCCATTGAGCTGGTGACCACCGAGGCACGGGTGCGGATCATTACTTTATTATTGGGGGCCCATTCATCGAGTACCCTGCGAGTAATGCGCGAGCCAAACACGGCATGGGCAATATTGGAGGGATTCATCTGCACCTTTATCCATTTGCCGGGGCCAAGATCCCGTGCCCTTGCCCTGATTGCGGCCTCGGCAAGAGACACCGCTTCATCTTCTGAATTGGCCAGCAGTCTAATATTAAGTAATTGTGGGTCAACATCTGCCGCCCATGGAAATCCCAAGGAAGTTTCATACAGGTGGGTATGGGTATCGATAAGTCCAGGTATTACGGTACGAGAATTCACATCAACTACCTCAGTACCTTGAACTGCCATATTGCGAATCTCAGTGTTGCTACCAACGGCAATAATTTTACCATCCCTTATTGCTATGGCCTGGGCAATGGTGACTGCCTCGGGGTCGTCACTGTCAGCAGTTACGACCTTTCCGTTTACCAGTATTGTATCAGGCGTAACTACAAATGATTGCGCGATGACAGACTGAAAAGAAAGGCAGGCAAGTACAAAAAGGAACCGTTTGACAAACATTATATTAATCAACTTAAACATGAATCTTTCCCCCGGGGCTTAAGTATAAGATACGAAATACACAAGACATTATGTGGTTTTTAAACTCAAATCAGGTTAGCAGTTTCCCAAATATAAGCAAGAAAAACACCTTTGCTCTAATGCTTATATAAATATAATTATAGTGAACCTTATAAATGTAACTTATTATATTTACTCAATAATTGTCAGACTATTCGCATACTCCTATCCAACTATGAATCTATAGTGAAAATTATCCAGTAGATTTCGTTAATGAAGCGAGTTAATAATATTTAAAGTAATGAAGGGGTTTTAAATATAATATCGTCTCCTATCAATACACATTCAGATTCATTGGGAATTATTACCAAATGTATTCAAACAATTTCTTTAGAGTAGTAAATGTTTATATTAAACGCATTGCGTTTTGTTTGCTCTTTGGCTTACATATTTTCTCGGTTACCGGTGTTAATGCGCAAGAGAATAAGAATTCAGTCGCTAGATTTGGAACCTCAAGTGTAGGCAGTACGTTTTATATCATTGCAAATGGCCTGGGTAGTTTAATGCAAAAATACGCCGGCATAAATATGACGGTTGAACCTATAGGTGGCTCATACGCAAACATCTTCAGCCTGAAAGCGGCAAAAATCGATTATGCTATAACCAATTCGGGGGCAAGCTATGACGGTCGTTATGGTGTTAAGCCTTTTGAAGGATCAACTGAAGTCACGCTAATTGCCCAGGGACAATCCAGTTATCGTTTTATTCTTGTTAGACGTGATGAACGCATTAATTCATTAGAGGATCTGAATGGAAAAATTTTAATTGGACGTAGACCCGCACTACCAGAAATGAATGCAATCTCAACTGCATTGTTAAATACAGCAAAGCTTTCCGATGTAAATGTTGTTTCCACAAAAAATTCCAAAGAGTCATTAAGACATATCAAGTCAGGCACTGTCGCCGGAATGATTATCCCCGGAGGTGCCCGAGTCCCTGCAGTTGTTCAGTTGTTCCGGGATGGTCTAGTTGATCCCTTATACATACCGGATAACATCATAAAAATTATGCAGAGGGATTTGCCGCCATATATTTACACACAAACATTCCCGGCAGGACATTTTGATGGTCAGGAAAAAAATCTGACCGTTTTCGGTTTAAATACTTATCTTGTTGCGGCACCCCATGTAGCCGAAAATCAGGTATACATAATAACAAAGACAATTTTTGAACATAGGTCAGAGTTTAGTTCATTCCATAATGCTGCTAAACAGTGGACAATTCAAAACACACTAACAGATCCTAAAATTCCTTATCATCCAGGCTCTATTCGATATTTTAAAGAGAAAGGTCTTTGGAGCGAAGACCTTGAAGCTATACAACAAACCCTGCTTAAAAAATAAATCATCAGTCATATCATCAGATTACTCTAAGGGTAACAACGACTCTCGATCATAAGGCAAGTGCGCATTAACCGCATGTAGAAGTATTGCCGTCTTGGTATAGTTGCCCATGTAATCACATATATCTACCAGGTCGCGTTTCCCTATTTGTTTCAGTACGCGCGTAAAAGTTTCTGGACTGACTTTATGATTTTGAAATATTTCACGTCCTAGTTGAATGATTGCTGCTTCTCTCTCTGGCACTCCTTGTAGTGATTTTCCGTTACGTATTACATCAATGATATAGGGTTCTAATCCAAACCTTAACGCAACAGGTTCATGCAGTGTCCACTCAAATGCCTGGTCCATCTCACGTGAAACCACTAGACGCGCTAGCTCCTGTGTCCTGCGATCCACTTTTGAATCTCCCAGATCGCCACTTCCATGTAACCGTATTCCACCTGGTCCCCGAATTCCGGCGAGTGTCCGCGTGTTAGGTGAAACAAGCCCGTCATAAGTAGTCTTTTTATCTTCAGTTAATTCATTTCGATTGACCATCGGGAGTCGATTACCAGAGTCAACATAAACATCTTTCGGTAATGAAGCATTAAATTTTTCTTCTGATACCTGTGGCGTTGGAACTGTATTTCCTGAAGTAGTCAGAGTGTGGGAGCACCCTAACAGAGATGTAATTACTAAGAATAGAATAGATTTGACGATATGCTTATATTTTAAAGTGGTCATTTTTGACTCCTAAATTAATCAAATAGAATGTTTCGTCGCAAAACGGTATAAAACACAGTAATTCATAATGATCATTATGGTAATGAAGTAATTCCCTCAATCTTGCTAAAGATTTATATTCTATTATATTAAAGAAAATTATTTACGAAGTGACTGTAAGTGTATCAATATGGATGTCATCAGATTTTCTACTATACATTTGTACAGTAGAAAGCTAAATCTTTGGGGGGGTGGTCGAATATGTACAAAAAACAAATAACTCTATTTTCTTTAACTGTCTTTTTTTGGCAATCTTTGCTTTGGGCTCAGGCGCCGTCAGATGCATCCTTACTGCTCCATCCCGACATGATCATCTACAATGCCAAGATCGTTACCATGGATGACGCCTCATTTTCCTCCAGTTCCGGCACCATTACACAGGCCATGGCGATACGTGGTGATGAGATCCTTGATCTCGGTACAGATGCAGAGATACGCGCCTTGGCCGGTCCCGCGACCAATGAGATTAATGCTGGAGGCCGTACTATCATGCCCAACTTCATCCTCACCCATGAACATCCCACTGACTGGGCGTGGACAGAACCCACTGCTCTAAACCATGTATTCCCTGAAGGCAATGAACATATGGTAGTTCGCTTCCTAAAGGGTAATGCAGATGAACAGATTGCAAGCTGGGAGCAAGTTCTAATAGATGCTGTGAACATAGCCAAACCAGGACAATGGATCTTTCTCAGCACGGATTTTGGTGGAAATTTCGAACATATGCCCAAACTCTTCACCGACTTCTTTGGACATGTTAGCCTTAAACAACTTGATGAGCTGGCACCAAATAATCCAGTGCGTGTAAAGAATGGCTTTATTCGTGGCCTGGTTAACACTCGGGGCCAGGAGGAAATCATCAAGGTATTCCCGGGTCAATACACCGGTGGTGGCAGTGGGGACCGAGGGCCTGAAGGGCAAATGTCCGCCAGTGGTCGTATGCTGGAACCGGATATCATGTTGCACGGTAAGCCGAAACTCAATGCCGAGTTATTAAAATCAGAATTTGAACTGTGGGCGGCCCATGGCGTTACCACATTTGGCTCCTCTCCCTATACCCTGGATAATCTGAGATCATTGTCGTTGCTTGACGAGGCAGGAGAGATGCCAGCGCGCTTCGCATGGAGTTATTCAGGGCCGAATGAAGAATATCATACCATCCGACTGGTAACCGCCTTACTCGGCAACGGGTCGGACTACCTATGGAATATCGGCGCTCAGGGTCAACGTGTCGGTGGGACCTGTACCACCCTGGCTGCCTCCGAGAGAGTGAAACAACAGGAATCGTGTGTGTTTGAACCCGGTCAACCTGGGCGCAAAGTTTTGGAGGATATCGTCCGCAGCGGTGGGCGAATTGCGGCGATGCATACAGGCGGTGATAAGGATATCGACAATGTCCTGGATGTTATCGAAGAACAAAGCGCGGCTGCAGGATTTACCCTTGCTGAAATTCGTTCAAAACGGCATGCGTTTGACCATGCCTCAGGGGCGCCAAGGCCAGATCAAATTCCGCGCATTAAACGACTAGGTATGATGATCAGTATGATTAATACCATGCTCTGGGAAAATCGTACTGGTTACGACACCGCGTATCGTGTGCGCAATTATGGTGAGGAATATGCCAACTATTCAGTCCCAAGGCAAAGCGTCACCAAGGCAGGGATCATGAATACCCAGGAGATCGATCGAGCACTACCTCATTTTATTTTCTACAATATCTGGGTGGGTATGACGCGCTATAATGCGGGTTGTGATCGTGTCTTTGCCGCAGAGGAAGGAACTGATCTCATGACTCAGCTCAAGGCACTCACTAGCTGGGGTTCATATTACTTATTGCGTGAAGACAGGATAGGAACATTAGAGCCAGGTAAACTTGCCGATTTCACCATGCTTGATCGCGACATCCTCACAATTCCTGAGGATGACATCCCTAATATCAAGGTTTTAATGACAGTCCTGGGCGGTAAAATGTTGCATTTACTTCCAAGCCTTGCCAATGAAATTGGCATGTCTACGGTGGGTCCATCCACCTGGCCGTCAAATCCCCTGGAGACACGCTATGTATTCAAAGGGCCGCCACTATCATGTCCTCCATTCGAATCAAGATGATTAAAGCGTTAATGACAAAACCATGATTAGCAAGGAACTGCTTATAATAGCCTGTTAATGAATATATATATTATACGAACGAGGAGATAACAGGTCATGTGGAAGCGATATGCGGTTATTGTGATTGCACTGAAATTAATAAGTCCAGCCGACACCATGGCGCAGGCATCAGGCCCAGGTGAGGCCGAAATTCTGAGCATGTTGCAGGTAGAACCTTCTTATCACGTGGTCACCGCAGAACAATTCGAAGACCTTGGTTGGCAGTTACCTGACGCTGGCCAAGCAGTTAAAAAGCTGGCAGATAATTCTCCGGGCGGGGCATTTAATCCTCGCGCACTGGAGGACATGAAGCCTGAAGAGACCGGTTACACTGCCCGTTGGCACGAGCTTCGCTATCAGGCCTATGGACTGGACTGGGACATTACAGGTTTATACCTGGTACCAAATAACCCGATTGAGGGTATGCCAACCATGGTACTCATACACGGTGGCTCATCAAACTGGTATGAATTTTTTCTCGACCCTTTAAACAATCCTGGCCTGGGGCAATACCTGGCACAAAAAGTCCCGGTATTGTTGGTGACGATCCCCGGTAATTACCGGCACGGCGGTTGGACAGATAAAGTCCTGGAGCGACGCATACCCGCCTATGTACTGGATCGTGAGATGAGCGGCGAGGAAGTGAAGATCCGAAATTCTATTTTTACCTTTCAGTTGGTAACGGATGGGGTACGAAGGCTGGTGGAAACTGTTACCACTGGGCCGGTCGTCGTCACAGGCCACTCCACCGCCGGTGAGATACCCTACATGTTGCATGGCTCTAGTCTTAAAGACCGTATGCATGGTTGGATACTGGGTTGGGGCAGTGGTGGTACCTCGGCCCAGAAGGCCATGCAAGATCGATGGGGATATACCCAAACTGCAAAGGATTATCCGCCCGTCACGGAATTACGCCCGCGGCCAACCTCAGGTTATGCAGAAGACTATCTGGGTCCTTTAAATCCGGTATGGGAAGAAGGCAAATCCCGGCAGGCTATCGCGGATCGTTGGATGGGGGAACGCGAATTTAGACGCCGTCCACATTTCAAACAACCCTTACAGGACATCGAGCGTCGCGGCGCAATTCCAGGAATGCGTGACGATATAATTCGCCAGGTCCGTCAAGCCCTCGTGGGGAATGAGTTGGGTGTGGATGTGGATCAAGTGGAAGCAGATTTGTTTGCACCGATGCGGGCACCGGTAAATGGTTATAAAAAGGTTATCCTCGCCACAACCAGACTGGACACAGGGCATTGGAATAAGGACAACCCCGCCAGGGCCAGTACGGTGGATGTGGTCAACGACTTGCGAGCGCTCAATCCCGGTATTCCCGTGCGCGCGTTATTATTTGATGTGCCCATGACCCATTACGGTCATATCGAACGACCCCAGCAGTTGGCGGCGGGATTGTTCACAGCCCTGACCTGGTTAACTCAACCGTAGTGAGAGGATGTATACTCCGCTATTCCTCCCGTTAAATAATTAGCCGAAAACTATCTACCGGCTGCCGCCATCTCGTCTGCCAGTTGTTTCTTGTAGCGAAGTTCATAAAACTCAATATAGTTTTCACATTCCTTAGCATCCACAAAGGGACTCACCTGATTTCCCCCTCTTTGAATTTGTGCCAGCTTCTCCTCCATATTGAAGGATATAGACCTGGCTTCCAGATATATATCGCAGTTCATGGATTTTAAATATTCGAACGATGCATCAAAGTCCTTCTTGATATCAGGATACAATTCATTGTTCAGTAGCGGTCCCCTTTCTAATCCAGATGACGAAACACCTCCCATAATCACCGCGTCATAAGTGTTGCCATTATCATTGACCTTGATGCTCCATGTCGTCGTGCCAGTGGTATGTCCTGGTGTTAAATGTGCGGTTAAGGTTACACCTCCAAGGGTAAGTTCCTCCTTGTGCCCAATTAAACCATCCACCTTAACGGGTTCAAAAAAACGGGCCCCTTCTGCATCAAGAATATTCCGAAAATCACTCTTGCCTCCGGTTGCGAGTATACCTGCGGTCGCCCTGGAGGTAATGATCTTCGCCTCGGGAAGTAATCGTTGCAATGCTGCCAACCCACCAATATGTTCTTCGTGAGGATGTGAGTTAATAATATATTTAATATCACTCAGGTGAAAACCGGCCTTAACGATATTTTCCACCATCCAATTGACTTCAACAGTTGACGTTGAATCAAATAAGATAAGTCCATCTGTAGTAGTGATGAGGAATGACCCCACCTGGGAATGCCCTACCCACCAAATATTATCGATGAGATGAACAGGGTCTCTCCGATGGTTTTCATTGTCCGGGCGGTTACTGGGATCTATTCGATCCATAGTGAGTTGTGCTGAGGCAATACCGCTAATTAAAAATGAGAGTAGTGATATACATTGAATTAATTTTATGATTCTTGATGGTAAGTCAGTATCAAAAGAATTATGTGAGCGCATTAACATCTCCTTAGATTTTTACATTAATGAATTAAGTATTTTTGATCCAAAAATGAAGCGGCAAGCTGTCGCATTAATGTTACAGAGACATCATTTAAAATAATAGTTTTTCGATTTAAAATATATTTTTGAAATAGAAATAGTTTGCATACTAATTAAAATTAAAGTAATAGTGGACGCGGTAATTATTCTTAAATAACTAACTTTTTTCGAATAAAAAGCAGAATATTTGATATTTGTTTTATAGCAGGATATTAACAA
>JBNMOP010000076.1:0-13606 GCA_051275005.1 Gammaproteobacteria bacterium
GGTTGCTGTGCTGGTGGTAGGTACGGCAATCCCTTCTTATGTATATCTGGTTGATAAAGCAAGAACAAACAAGACTATCGATGAGATTAATGAGATGCAGCGAGATATAAATCGTTATCGAAGAAAAAATAATCGTTATCCAGATAGTCTCAATGAACTTTATCCCAACACCCCATTAGACCCATGGGGAAATACTTACAAATTTTTAAATATAAGAGATGCTGCAAACCCTGCTGATATAAATCCAAGGACTGACAATAATTTTAAAGCGCTAAATGTTGATTATGATTTATATAGTGTAGGATCTGACACCCTAAGCCTTGGACCATTAGGTGCTAACGAAAGTCGCGATGACATAATCCGAGGCAAAAACGGTGATTTCGTAGGAATCGTCATCGATTATTAAAAAACATCTGACTAAATCAGCGGTTCTTGCGGTACGGACGTACTGCCAAAATCAAATACACAGGTAATAGATTTTATCCGCGAAAGAATTATACATTCTTATTTCGCATACTCTGATAAGTCTCGGCAGGACAGATTCAGACCTTTTATACTTAGATTTCACATTCTTTCCTATTTACTCTAAATCATTACCACCTATTTTTGTGTAAGATACCGCATCTTTTTTTGGTGGTTATGTAGGAGTAATTTAATGAAGGTGTGGCTAAAATTATTATTAAGCATTTTCTGCATAATATCGTTGGGTTCAAATTTTGTCCTGGCACAAAATCAATCAGCTCAAAATTCTGACTCAATTTCTGATGCTGCCCAGATTGTCGATTTTCCAGTCTCTTTTTTCCAACGCTATCAACCTAGCACAGCCCTTGAGATTATTAACCAGGTACCCGGTTTTGTTTTAAATGACGGTGATAGTGAACGTGGATTTGGTGGTGCCGTGGGTAATGTTCTAATTAATGATCGACGTCCTAGCGCTAAACAAGACCCTCCTTCACAAATCCTCAGCCGAATTCCTGCTAGCCAGGTTGAGCGAGTTGAATTAATCCGTGGTCAGGTCCGCAATATTGACCTCCAGGGTTATTCAATTGTAGCCAATATCATCTTGAAGGAAAATGCCCCAGCCGCAGCACGTTGGGAATCCGTTATACGATATAATTTTTCTGTTTTCCCTGTGACATTTACTAACGGTGTATCACTGTCCGACCGTTGGGGTGACATTGAATTCAATGCAGGGATCAGTGGCAGAATCGGTGCTTCAGGTGATGCAGGGACTGATGATGAATTTAATAATGCGGGCGACCTAACGGAAACTATTATTGAAAGTTTCAGTAATAAAGCAAAAAGTGGCTCGGGGAATCTTAATGCCTCCACCTGGTTTGGTGATACGTTTACCCAACTTAATACAGAATTATTCATAGAAAAACGTGATAGCCATCGTAGCTCACATATATTCCCTCAACTAGCAGGAAACCTCCCTAGCAGGGAAACCATCGATGGCAAATCAACATTAACCCGATTTGAACTGGGTGCTGATGCAGAGCGACTATTGCAAAGAGACCTTCTGGGTAAGGCGATCTTTCTTTTCTCATACCGTGATTTTATCCGACTTGATGACGAATTAAATTTTGATTCTGTTGATACGCAAGATTTTCAACAAATTGCAGACACCGACACACTCACTAAAGAGTTTATTTCTCGTCTAGAGTTCGACTGGGCAAGGTGGAAAAATCACACTGTACAGGCCAATTTTGAGTTGGCATATAATGTCCTGGATCAGTCTTTGTTACAAACTGAAGATACAGGAACAGGTTCTACTGAAGTCGATGTGCCGGGATCAAATACCCGGGTCAAAGAAATACGAGGAGACTTCATTTTACAGGACACCTGGTCATTGGGTAAGTTTGAACTTGAAATGGGATTAGGAGGTGAAGTCTCGCAAATATCACAATCAGGCGATGCGGAAGAAAAACGTGATTTCTTCTTCCTAAAACCCATGGCAAATATTAGCTATTCTCCAAATCAAAAATCGCAGACACGACTTCGATTTATTCGCGATGTTGCACAACTGAACTTTAATGATTTTGTCAGTACCGCAGTCTTCGAAGATGATGACCTTGCCCTTGGAAATCCTAACCTCAGCCCGGAGACCAACTGGATTAGTGAAGTTAGTCATGAACGCCGATTTGGAGAGGTTGGTGTCGTCACACTGACGGCATTTCACCACTGGATTTCAGATGTGCAAGATTTATTACCTCTTACAGATGAGTTTGAAGTACCAGGTAATATTGGCAGTGGTAAACGTTGGGGGCTGGAACTGGAAACTGCTGTACCTTTAACCTGGTTGGGTTTGATCGGGAGTCGTCTGGACGTTCAAACCCGTTGGCAAGATTCTTCCGTAACCGATCCGGTGACCGGTGATAACCGTGTCCTAACCTCTTCACGCGGGTATCCTAAACCCTTGCCTTTTCGTGATGAACTGGAATTTATCATTATCGCCAAATTTCGACAGGATTTTAAAGACGCCAGGGTATCCTGGGGAGTAGAGGCACGTGAACGTTCAAATCGACCAGTATTCAAAGTTGATGAATTTGAAGTGTTCAATGAAACAACAGAAGTTAATGCTTTTCTCGAGACTACGCGGTTTTGGGGACTAAAATTTCGAGTGGAAGGACAAGATATTCTTAATTTCAATCAATGGCGGAATCGAACTATATATGATGGGCGACGAGGGTTTTCACGCGTCGACCGTAGAATACGTGTATTTAGGTTAGATGGCGCCAGACTCCAGGTTTCTATCAGCGGTGAATTCTAATTTAATCTAAAGTCGGTTTTGAATACTGTACAACTTCATGGATGATTAAGTTTTCAATCAAATCAGTCAGCAAACGTCTGTGGCTACGTCGTTCTTTGTGAGGAGTACTACTAGATGTAGTTACCACCACCAGTTCTAGATCAGGCACCAGAATAATATACTGACCACCATAACCCCACGCATAAGCCGTTTCATAACCCGCCATCTCTTTTAACCACCAGCCATACCCATAATATCGACCTTGCTCACGGGTAGATTCTGTATGAGCCTGCAACGACACATCTATCCATTCTGAGGAAATAACTTGTCTTTCATTAGCCTGTCCCTTGTTAAGATACAGTGCACCAAATGCAAGCATTTGCTTAGCTGTCATTTCCATATCATTCCCACCAAAATAAATTCCCTTAGGATCACGAGGCCAATCAGCAAGACGAAAACCCAATGCACTGGTTAAATTTTCCCTGGCGAATTGCAACACTGTCATTCCAGTGGCCTTGGTCAATATTGCAGACAATAGATGTGTGTTGCCAGTACTATATTGCATACGTGTTCCGGGGGGATTTTCCTTTGGCTGGTGCAAGGCATAGTCTATCCAATCGGGGCTCAAAACCCATGCACCATAGTTTCTGTTACTGGTCGATTCCAATCCTGACTGCATGGTAAGTAAATCTTCAATGGATATATTAGATATTTTCTGACTCGTTTCACTATTTAAACGGCTGGCAAAATAATCACCAATTGATTGTTTAGAACTGCTTATATGTCCCTGCTCAATAGCTATACCTACAAGTGCGGAAATGAAACTTTTTGACGCAGACTTAATGTTAACTAACTTTTCGGAACTGCTTCCGTTGAAATATTTTTCAAGTACTAAATCGCCTTGATAGTTAACTAAAATACTAAATAGACGCGGCATCGATTCTGCCGCATTCAGAGCATCATTAAATATAATATTTGGTTTATTTTGTGTATTTACATCCGCTACGGATGTATTTATGGAAAAAAATATACTAAAAATTAATCCAAAAAAATTCAGACTATTTTTTTTATAAGGAATATATTTTTCTGATGATTTCATTTTAATGACGTTTTAATAATAAATATCTATATAAGAAGGGCTATTTTTTTATGCTAACCCAACTGCATTAGCTCAGAGAATAATATTTTGATTTTTCGCTAAAATATTTAAATCATATAACTTGTAGGCTTGCATGGAGTATTAAGTTTTAATTTTTACTATAAATTTATTACTGTGTTATATCTTGTGCTTCGCCAGTCAACGCCAGAATATGCATGCCAGTGCCTACTCGGTCAACAATATAGATATACCCCCTATTATCTACTTCAACATTGTTTGTCTGGATCACAATTTTGCAAAGCCTGTCAGGCTCACGTCTGACGCAGCTTGGTGTAGTTTTTGAAGTGGTTGCAGGAATATAAAATCCAATCTCTTTAGGATAGAAAGGGTCTCGTATATCAACTGCACGTACACCGGCATTAAAGTAGGAGACAAAAAACAGTTTTCTATAATAATCCGGGTACATAGATTCATCTACAGCATGCGGGCCAAAGCGTCCACCTCGTTGACAAAAATCACCATCGGCTTCACGGACCTGATAGCTGGAAACAGGCATGGGCCTTTCTGGATAGGTTATGTCAATGATTAACACCGCATCTCTTTCTTCAGTACATTCTTCACGCGTGGATTCAGAGGGCATAATGAGAAAATCCCTGACCTTACCAATGGTACTGTCTGCATAATCCGGTACCGTGACACCTAGCACTGGTAGTGTGGTATGTGCACCAAAATTTGGGGCCAGATAGAACCTGGAAATTTCTGGTGCCTCCAGGTTAGCCACTGTGGGTTCTGGGTCTCCATTTAGAAGTTTCTCACGGTCAACTATCTGAATTATCCCTTCGCGAGATGAGCCGTATCCAAAATATACCTTATCACCCAAAACCATAGAGCCATGTAGGTCCATTGGAACAGGCTCAACATCTGATCCTGGCTCTTGACCAGGTACACCATAGCTACGAATAAAAACAGGGTTTGCAGGATCACTTAAATCATAAATTTTGGTGTGTCTTGCTCTCCAACTATCGCCATCGCCCACAATATAGGCAATACCTGTATCACACTCCCACCAGTTTTTATGAATACTAGTGAGATCGTCTACCACATTTAATACCAGTTGAGGCTCGCGTGGAACCGTCACATTCCAGATCTGATGACCAGAATTGCCAAAACTTCTGAGTAGATATGATTTACCTTTGATGGAACATACCCTGTTCATTTGTGCCCCACTTCCAGCCGGGCTCGAGGCTACATCGCTACCGGGTATATGTGATAGTCCAACCGGATTGGTGGGATCAGTAACATCAACGATGTATGTACCGTTCCATTCCATTTCACCATTAAAGTCATTAACCGCGCTACCGTTCGCCAAACCAAGATAAGCAATCCACCTGTCACCCTGCTGTTCTATTACCGGCTGATATGTACCTCGTCCCTGCACATCATGATGTCCAACCAACTCCATATTCAAACTTTCTTCTGGATGACTCATGTATTGATTATCGACATCTTGTGCAGACACTATAAATGATGACATCGTAATAATGAGTAATAAAGAAAGTTTAAATTTTATAATATAGGTGTTCATGAATACCATCCTGCCAAGCATATTTTTATATTAATTGAATTATTATCATATTAAGTGTTGGTCCTGAGTTCACGCAATCAGTGAATTGCTACTGGCGCTACGGCTGAACCTGTAGCCCCCTTTATCTTCAGGGGCTGTACGATAAATAAAAACTCATATACATTAGCTGCAGCCAGCGCTTCAAGTTCCATGTTTTCAATCAAGTAAATTCCATGTTCAATTAACATCATGGAATGGACATCAAGCCTGCGATTTTTTGCAGATCGAAACTCCACACAACAAGTATCACTGCCTAAAAGGATTGGCTGTTGTTTCACTAACCATAAGCCCGCTTCTGCATCTATGCCGGGTGTATTTGAACCATAATTACTGTTGTTAATACCTCTATTCTTGCCCCACCCCGTGTTAATTATGACAGCGTCACCTGCTTGTAAAGAAACATTCTGTTTATCCAGAGCTGACTGGATATCTGTTGTGCTAATTACGTAATCTTGCTCCAGCATTGCAACTCCTTTTAGCGCGGCGATATCAACGAGCACGCCTCGTGAGATCAACGTACCAACATTTTCTATCCCTAACTTACTGTATCCCGTTCGCGTGGCAATATCAGAAAATTTAAAACAATTATAAAAACTATCTCCATGCATTTGATGTGCAAATCCATCTATCTGCGTTCCAATTTGACCTAATTCGGTTATCACCAGTTCTTCACTAGCAACTCTTGTTCCTGCTTTTGGAATTGTTGGTTTTGTATAGATATTAAATTGTCGACCTCGATTTATATAAGATTCTTCAGGATTAGAGGTTAAGATTTCACCAAGTTCATATAACTTTCCGGTTTTTACTAACTGCATTGCTTTTAAAATTGAAGCCGGGTTCATCATGTTTGCAGAACCACGCTGGTCATCTACGCCCCATTTTGACGGACATCTTTCCGCTTCATCAGGCATGCTCCACTCCTGAGCGTAACTGAGAGTTCCCCATAAAATCAGATAAAGAGTAACAGCCCATAGAGACCATCGATGATTATATTTTTTAGCCATCATAAGCTTCCTTAATTTGCATCTTTATATTAAATTCGACAATTATTTTTTTAATGGTGGTAGTAACGGTGAAGGTTTACGTTTCATACTTGCCTGCTCGTATGCATAAGCATATCCCAATAATGGACCTTCATCATAGGGTTTGCCGAAGAAAGCAATATCCATAGGCAAGCCCTGCGAACCTATACCCATAGGCACTACAATGCAGGGAAATCCGATGGAATTATATCCTGCTAATGTTGCAGGGGACGGTATGTCTGATGAGACAAAAGTAGGATCCTCCAGATTATATACCGGGCTCCTTATTACACTCGCGAATCGAGTTTCATACGGAAAAACCAAAATATCCAGATTGTATCTTTCAAAAATTGCCAGTTTATCCGCAGTAGCTTTAGGTAATACTTCTTGTACAAGATCCTTGTAGTCCTGCTCATCGGTTGAATGTAACAGTGATGTCTTCAGTAATCGCAATACATTTTCACGCGCAGGTAATTCTGATTTATTAATCCTGGTTTCATATATGTTTACAAACTCAGCAACGGACTTGGGCGCACCCGGTAACGTTGCGAGATATTCCTCCCAATCATTACGAAATCGATAATCAGCTATTCTGCGTAACTTCTGACTCCCACTACCGAGGTAGCGAGAAATAAAATCTTCGTCAAAATTAATATCTACTAAAATACCGCCTAATGATTCGATTACTTTTATCGCCTCATTGGCCATTTCGTCAATCTCCGGATCACCTCCAAACAGATTTCGCACCACACCAATACGTTTACCGTTCAAAGCTGAACGATCGAGAAAAATTGAATAATCAATGTGACCATTTTTTACTTGATAACGATTGGATACTTCATCCCACACCGATTTGCTAAGGGGATCTTTCTCATCTTCTACAGCAATGACACTAAGCATATGGGCTATATCTGTGACCGTTCGCGCCATAGGTCCTGCACTGTCATATTGAAGGTCTTTTGGTGCGATACCATCACGACTAATCAAACCAGTGGTTGGACGCAATCCTACTATCCCATTAAATGCAGCTGGTCCTCGAACAGAGGTGCTGGTATCTGTTCCCACTGCTAGTACTGCAAAATTTGCGGCAATTGCAGCGGCCGACCCACTGCTAGATCCACCAGTATCACGCTTAAAATTATATGGATTTATTGTCTGACCACTAACAGAATTATAACTGCCACTTGCAAATTCTCCCATGGCTGCCTTGCCGAGAATAATTGCTCCCGCTTCACGTAATGCCCGTGTCAGAGTGGCATCGTCAGGTGGAATGACCCCCTTTAAAACTGCCGAACCATTTGTTGTTGGCAAATCAAAGGTATCGATATTATCTTTTAACAACACCGGTATGCCGTGTAATGCACTGCGTGGGCCAGTTTTTAATCGTTCCGCATCCAACAATGCAGCTTGTTTCAGAACATGAGGGTTAACTGCAATAATAGAATTTATTTTTGGTCCATTTTTTTCATAAGCATTGATCCTGTCAAGATATCCTTGAATAAGATTAACTGTCGTTAAATTCCCAGATGTATATGCACTTTGAATGTCATCAATGGTAGCCTCTTCGACCGCAAATGGAACCAGCGGTTTTGATTGAAACAAAGTTGAAGTACATGAAACGAGAAAGGGTGTCAAAAATATAACTAATTTGATGTATGAATATAGTGGTTGATACATGTTTATTTCCCTAAGTTTGATAGTAACTCATGACTATCATTTAAAGATTGATCATTAAACATGTCTTGATTTATATCAAGCTTATTCGATAATTTTATGTATTTAGCTCTAGGTAGTTAATTATTATATCCAGTTCAGCATAAAACTTGATACTGCCACTTACAATAATTAAAATTATTTTTAGATTTTAAAAAAACTTCAGGTAATGAACTACGTCAAAATACTTAAAATCCAGATTCTCGTATCAGCACTGAGGCAACTGATTCATATGCATATTTAACAAGACTTAAAGGTCTTCCGGATATGAATATCCTTCCGCTAGAAACTTTATCTAATTCATAAGTAGTTTCGCTTGGCAATAATTTGACTCGATACGAAGAATCCTCTGGTATTAATTTACCAGAGTCTTCCTTTCTAACGGCAATCGTTCCCCCATATGTGGAGGTAAAATACAGCGCTTCAATATTACGAACATTAGTTTTTCCTATCTCAATAACTTGTGCTTTGACCTCATCAAGCTCAGGTTCATTAGGCAAAAATACGGCATCCTGATTGATATCAATACGGCCGAGATCTTTTGCAGTAACAATACCAGTCAACTCCAATGTCAGCGGGTCAATAATTGACAGGAGCATCAGGTCTTCATTTATCCATCTACCAGGATGTAAATTACGAGTTATATCTACCAGCTTCCCATCTATAGGTGCCCGAATAGCAAGTTGAGATTGACGATCAAGTAAGCCATCAATTCTGGATTGAAGTTCTTGTCTCTGCTCTATTAGTACATTAGTTCCAGCAAGTTCTTCCGGATCAGAAACCCGTCTATTTAAGCGAAAGTTTAAAACCTGCAATTCTTTTGTTGCATTCTCAATCTCTTTATCAAGAAAAGGGGATTCCATAACAACTAATACTTCATCTTTCTTAACTAACGCACCCTGATTTATATTTAACGAAATAATTCTTCCCGGAATCAGACTATATACAGAAGTTATATTTGATGTTTTCATAATTCCCGGGATCGAAACAGTTGTACTGAAAGGAATTAACAATATTAATAGAAATATGATTGTTGCAGAAAGCAGGTAAGGGAATCGATTTGAATTAATTATTTTGCCTCTTAATTCCCACCAGACCAAAAACTCACTATGAACGGGTTTCAAGATAAACCATAAGATTTCAATAGCAAATAATAATAATCCTAGTAATTTGAAGAAATAAAAATAAACAAGCACCGCAATCCCGATAAATAAAAATAATCGATAGACCCAAACACTCCATGCATAAAGGGTGAGTCGCCATATCATTGGATCTGGTAATATTTCCGGCTTAGGTAACTTTAGATTAAACAATACTTCTCGTAATCGCCATTTTCCCATAGCAAAACCACGTGCCTGTAAATTTTCGATCCCCCACCAATCCGATAAAATGTAATATCCGTCAAATCGCATTAAGATATTAGTATTTACTATGATTGATAGTGTCCAGCTAGTGGTAGCAAATATAAATGCGATACTTTTAAAAACACCCTCTGGTAAAAAACTCCAAAGAAATGTTGCAATTAGGGCGATATAAATCTCCGTAATCATTCCAGCGGCACCAATAAACATTCGCTGCTGCCTGGAGACAAGTCGCCAGCTATCTGTCGTATCTGTATATAGCATTGGGAACATGACCAACAAGGCTACGCCCATGGTTGGAACTTTACAGCCATAGCGGGCCGCAACATAAGCATGCCCCAATTCATGAAATATTTTTATCATGACCAGGGCCAGTCCGTAATATATCGCACCGTTAACATTAAAAAAATATAGAAAAGTTGATGTAAATTCCTCCCACTCACGGAGCACAAGAAATACACCCAGCAGTCCGCAACCTATTACAATTGTCCTGAATGTTTTAGTGAATAAAGCTTCTACCAACGGCAAACTTTTTTGAACAAACTTATTGGGTCTGACTAAAGGAATACGAATAAACAAATAGTTCTTCAGCAACCATAAGAACCAGTGCATTTTGGTGGCATTGAATTGGTCCAGATAATCACTGCTTTCACCACTCATCGATTCACGAGTAAGACTATTACCGTAAAGAAATTTAATGAAATCCTGTATATCAGCCAAGGATAGGTTACAGGTTGTTTCATTTCTTACTCGATTAAGCAATGTCTCGGCCCTACCAGCACTCCAACGAGAAAGTAAATGGAAGGCTATCCAACCTATTCTGAAATACTTGTTACGAATGGGATCATAAATATTCCAGGTTGGTTCTCCATTTGTGGCAATTGGTCCGTTAAGAATACTTAAATCTTCTCGCAATACTGGAAGCGGGAAGTCATCATTACCTTCCGACATGGTTGAACTCATATTCCGATGTATTGGCGCATTGTAGCGATTGGTCTTCTGAACAGGTAAAAAAACAAACTCATACGTTCCCCATATATTTTTGCAGTCCCTTGAAGTCCTATTCTTGGTTCGTCTTCACTACTATCTAAATCAGCTATGATTCGATACGCTAAAATATCTTCTGGTGTTAACTCTGCCTCATAACTTGCATACCTAAGTACAGCGGCCAATGAATTAAGTGGATCATAGTCCAGGAAAATTTTTATTTCTGCACCGATCGCTAATACAATTGCATCATTGACAGGTATATTAATTCTCAGTTCAATTTTATCAGGATCAGCTACTTGCATTATTTGCTCACCTACGCGAACAGGTTGGCCAGTCCAGTTTGATTCGTCGGAATAAATTAACAAACCAGAAACTGGGCTAATGACATCGACCTGTTGAAATAACTCCATTGAATAATCCCGTTCAGCCTGACGATATTCTACCTGGGCTTTTAAAGCTGAAACTTGTGAACTACTTCGTGTATCCTGAAATGCGCTTTGTGAGGCCTGTCGAAACTCAGCCATTGCCACTGCCATACTCTTCTCGGATATCTCATATTTGTTACGTAGATCAGTATCTTCATATTTTAATAATTGCATACCTGGCACGACAAAAGTGTTAGGAGGTACCAACACTTCCTTTATTACTCCATCCATAGGCGCACTGATGATAGTTGGATCTCTTGCTACAACTTCCACTGGCGCCAGCGCACTAATACGTACCGGTATTACAAAAAAACTGGCAACAATGAAAAATACAGACCCAAGTATTACTCTCTCATAATGTTTATTTTTTTGCAGTTTTTCCTGATCAGAAAGGGCAAACCAGGCATGTGCAAATGTTTCAGCCAGTCTCTTGATAAGCACTATTTCATTTTCCTGCCAGGGTGTTTCGCGGGAAAGCCAGAACACACCCATATGCCGACCATTAGCTAAATCGAGCGGACACCAGAGCACAAATGGTAGAGAAAATTCCTTCCACCTTTCCTTGTAACGCTCTGGACATCTGGTTATATCGATCTGTTGTATGGAGGAACTGCTATTTTCCTTGTATAAACTCGAAACTAATTTTTCTATCCAAGAAGTAAGATGGGCATCTTTCTCAATAACAGCAATACTGGATGCGCATTGGAGTGTGTGCATATCCTTACTTTTTGAATCAGTCTCCAATAAAAATGCTTGTCTATAAGGTATAAGCTTTCTCGTCTCGTTAACGATTATGAACTGTAATGCTTTAAGCGACTCAGCCCGTCGTACCATGGACTCCAACTGCATAAGTACTGACACGCCAGATTGTTCTTTTTTCGCTTCTATGTTCACGGATATTTCTATACTTATTCGTTATAAATTAAATATCGCAGTGCCACTCATCCCTGATAAGACGTCTTTTGATTGCATGTCAAACTCACCTATTAAGCGAACCGTTTGGCTTACCGGATCAACGGTTGCCCCAATTTGAACAATCCTGGAAGGATATTCCTTTCCTGTTTCATCAACAGCAAAATTGAACCCAACTCCATTTTTGAGAAAAATTAACCATGAGGAAGGGACTATTAGCTCAATTTCCAGGGTAAGATCATCTAATATGGATATTAATTCTTGATCCTGCAGTACGCTTTCATATTCATTGACAACAATATCGATAACTCTTCCAGAATACGGCGCAGTAATCAGACAATTATTAGTACGGATATTTCTTATTGTGACCTCTGCCGCTGCAATCTCCATTTCAGCCATGGAGAGTTCAACTTCAATATCACTGATTGCATTTAATTCAAGCAATTTTTTATTGTTTTCGTAACGTTTTTTTTCTGCATTAAACCTGGCTCTAGCTGAAGCAAGTTCAGCGTTGTATAAAGAGCAATCGAACTTTATTAATTGATCATTTTTGTTGAATCTTTCACCAGATTTAAACATTATTTTTGATATACGTCCTGATATCTCACTAGACAAGACCGCACGACTTTGTGGTTTGATCAGACCACGGATGTTCTCAATGTTATTCATTTCAGTTCTCATGCGTCCTTCTTGAGAATAAGCATTGAAACAGTAAATAACGACAAAAATTCCAGCAAATAATCTAATGTGTTTTATCTTCATTTCTTGTGACCCGTTATATATTATTCAATCTTCATCTCAAAAATTTCATCATAGAGTGATAGTGCACTAAACTTTTTTTCAATTATGTTTTCCAACGTTTCAAGTGGCATCATAAATGCGTGACTAGGGAGTAAATCCAGACCCAGGGCAGCAAAAATTCCTGCATAAGAATTCTCCAGTTCAGAATGTGCAATATCATATTTTATCTCAGATACCATTAAATTCATTTCTTCTCGAATCAACGATTGCTGACTTACCGAATTCAAACTTTCTGCACTAATTAGCTGATCCAGAATTTTTCCTTGTGTTGTAAAATAATCTGCAGCGGTTTCTAACTCACGTCTACTGTATTCATATCGGGCCAAACTGACATAGACTTGTGTCATAATTGCCATACTTAATGTAAGCCGTCGTGCATCCAGCACCTTTCCCCTGGCATCAAACTCTCTATTCGTTGCTGGAATCTTAAATAGATTAATTAGATCAGAACTAATTTTAGCGCCATATCCGAGCCAATCATTCTCAAATATAAAGCTATTACTATTATAATTCTTCCCAAAGTTTAGATCTAAATTTGGAAACAAGCTGAGTATTGCCGCCTTAGCTTCATAACTATTAATACGTTTCTCATAGCTGACTTCGCGTATCTCAGGCCTGTTTTCCAGCGCAATTTGTTCCATTAATTGCGGAGAAATACCGATGCTTTTAACGTTAGTGGAACGATCAGGAATAACCAGCGTATACGACTCGCCCAGAGGCAAATTCATTAGTGCAGAAAGCTGAATCTTGGCAAGCGACAAATCCCTCTGTAGTTGCTCCAGTTCTCGTTTAATACTAATCAATTCTCGCTGGTAGGTCAGCGCAGTTAATGGGCGATCCAGCCTTTCCAGCTCCACACGTTTTGAATCTGCGATGGCTTGATTGACCTTAACCAATAAGTCATTCA